>NZ_DAIUCO010000218.1:0-9352 GCF_036846085.1 Noviherbaspirillum sp.
CCTCTACGTCCCGAACGTAGCGCTCTACCAGGCAAGCTACACCCCGATTCCGGCGTCGTCACCGAGTGCGTAAGCGGGAAGTGCTTAATGATTTCGGTCGACCGCGAAAGCGCATAATTCTAGCAAAGAATCTTTGAATTGGCTATCTGACAGCTTTGTAATCGCTTCGCTGGCACGGCGGGCAGCTTTCTCAGCTTCACGCTTGGTGTAATCAAGCGCACCCGAGGTGGTGATTGCATGCAAGACGGCCTCGAACTGCTCTTCATCGCCATGTTCAATACAGGCCCGCACGAGGTTTCGCTGGTCAGGAGTGCCGTTTTGCAAGAGATAAATGAGTGGCAGTGTCGGCTTGCCTTCACGCAGGTCGTCACCGACATTCTTGCCGATATCGGTTGCGTTGCCGGAATAGTCCAGTACATCGTCGATGAGCTGGAATGCAGTGCCGAGAGATCGTCCGTACTCGGCGGCCGCGCTGACCGCTGTTGCATCTGCGCCGGCCACCAGTGCGCCGAGTTGCGCAGCGGCCTCGAACAGCTTGGCGGTTTTGCAGCGGATTACCTGCAGATACCGTTCTTCGGTGACGTCCGGGTCGTGCATGTTCAATAACTGCAGCACCTCGCCTTCGGCGATGACATTGGTTGCGTCGGCAAGGATGCGCATGACACGCATATCATCGACGGAAACCATCATCTGGAAAGCGCGTGAATAGACGAAGTCGCCGACAAGAACAGAGGCGGCATTGCCGAAAAGCGCGTTGGCCGTCTGCCGGCCGCGTCGAAGCGAGGACTCGTCGACCACATCGTCGTGCAACAGCGTTGCTGTATGAATGAATTCAATGACCGCTGCCAGCACGTGATGATGGGGGCCCGTGTAGCCATGGGCATTGGCAATCAGAAGCACGAGGGCAGGCCGGATGCGTTTCCCGCCTGCGCTGATGATGTATTCCGCAATCTGGTTGACCAATGGCACTTCCGAATGCAGTTGATGCCGGATGACCGTGTTCACGGCATCCATGTCAGCAGCAATCGGATCGGTGAAGGAGTGTTGGATGGCGGGTCGGAGGGCGGCGGACAAGATAAAAACCTGCTGAAATCATCAATTGCGGGAATTATACGACGACAAGGGTGCACAGCGTCGCGAATGGCATGGAGAGGCGAAGCTTGAGTCCGTCACCAGCCTGCAGGACAGTTTTTGCTTTGACTGAGATGCTAAGTCTATGTATAATTTGGGGTTTTCTCGAATTGGCCGGTCTGAAACGGGCGGTGGCGAGGAAAAGTTCCTTTAAATTAATCGATGAGGTTTCACATGTACGCGGTCATAAAAACCGGTGGCAAACAATATAAAGTTGCTGCTGGCGAAAAACTCAAAGTAGAACAGATACCGGCAGACATTGGTTCCGAAATCACCCTTGATCAAGTGCTCGCAGTGGGCGCTGGTGACACCATTAAATTTGGTGCGCCGCTGGTTGATGGTGCCAAGGTCCAGGCTACGGTAGTGGCGCACGGTCGTCACGATAAGGTTAAGATTTTCAAGATGCGCCGCCGCAAGCACTACCAGAAGCGTCAAGGCCATCGTCAAAATTACACCGAATTGCAAATCGTCTCGATCAACGCATAATCAAGCGAATCGTTCGAGCTAACCGAATATCCAGGAGTCTGAAATGGCACACAAAAAAGGCGGCGGCACCACGCGCAACGGTCGCGATTCCGAGTCGAAACGACTTGGCGTGAAGGTTTACGGTGGCCAAGCCATCAATGCAGGCGGTATCATCGTGCGCCAGCGTGGCACACGCATGCACGCAGGTGAAAACGTCGGCATGGGCAAGGATCACACCCTGTTCGCACTGGTCGACGGAAAAGTGAAATTCACCACCAAGGGCGCTGCACAGCGCCATACCGTGGTAGTCGTACCTGCCTGATCGATCGGGCAGCCAACGGCACAAGGCGAAAGCCTTCCTTCAAAAGGCTCTGCCGACGGTAGAGCCTTTTTAATTTGTAGCACCACATTTCAGCGGCAAAATCATGAAGTTCATCGACGAAGCAAAAATTGAAGTCATTGCGGGAGACGGCGGCAACGGCGTCGCGTCGTTTTGCCGTGAAAAATTCCGTCCTTTTGGCGGCCCAGATGGTGGTGACGGCGGTAAAGGCGGAAGTATCTGGGCGGTCGCAGACCGTAACATCAATACGCTGGTTGATTTCCGCTATTCCAAGCTGCACAAGGCCAAAAACGGCGAAAACGGGCGCGGCTCGGATTGCTACGGCAAGGGTGCGGATGATATTGAATTGCGCATGCCGGTCGGAACCCTGATCACCGATGTCAATAGCGGCGAAACTATTGCCGACCTGACTGATCATGGGCAAGCGGTATTGCTTGCCAAAGGCGGTGAGGGCGGATGGGGCAATATTCACTTCAAGACATCCACGAATCGCGCTCCGCGACAGAAGACGGACGGTAAGGAAGGCGAGCGCCGCGAACTGCGCCTGGAATTGAAAGTGCTCGCTGACGTCGGCTTGCTCGGTATGCCGAATGCTGGTAAATCGACATTCATCACCGCGGTATCCAATGCCCGGCCAAAGATCGCCGACTACCCTTTCACGACATTGCATCCAAATCTGGGCGTGGTGCGAGTCAGTCACGAAAAGAGCTTCGTGATCGCCGATATTCCTGGCCTGATCGAAGGAGCGGCGGAAGGCGCCGGATTGGGGCACCAGTTCCTGCGTCACCTTCAGCGCACACGATTGCTACTGCATATCGTGGATCTTGCGCCGTTTGAAGATACGGTCGATCCGGTGAAAGAAGCCAAGGCCATCGTCAAGGAGTTGAAAAAGTATGACGAGTCGCTGTTCGAAAAGCCGCGTTGGCTGGTTCTGAACAAACTTGACGTGGTGCCTGAAGATGAGCGCAAGAAGCGGGTCAAGGATTTCGTCAAGCGCTTTGGCTGGAAAGGTCCGGTGTTTGAAATTTCGGCGCTGACGCGCGATGGTTGCGAGGACCTCGTCATCGCGATTTATGAATATCTGGCGGCGCAGCGCCAGCAAGAGCATCGCGCGGAGGAGACGCAGATGGTTGAAGAGGCGCGTAGCATCGCTTCGATCGATCCGGACGATCCGCGCTTCAAGGTCATGGAATAAGAAGTTCGCCACCGGAGACGTTTTCGCCTGTGCGCGCAGCGAGGCGATCCGGAGCGATATCATCAGTATGGCAACTGCCTGCACGTCGCCTACCGTGCTGCGATGGACAATATAAAAATATGAACTCCGTCATTCAAAAATCCAAACGCCTGATCATTAAAGTCGGCTCATCCCTCGTAACGAATGACGGCAAGGGATTGGATCATGTCTCCATCGCCAAGTGGGCCGAACAAATCGCGCAACTGCGTGCCATGGGCAAGGAAGTAGTGCTTGTCAGCTCCGGAGCAATTGCGGAAGGCATGCAACGGCTTGGCTTTGAACGCCGTCCGACAGAAATTCATGAGTTGCAAGCATGCGCGGCGGTCGGCCAGATGGGACTTGCGCAAATCTACGAAACCAGCTTTCGACAGCATCAGTTGCGTACTGCCCAGGTTCTGCTGACTCACGCCGACCTGGCTGACCGCGAGCGCTATCTGAATGCGCGCTCGACCTTGTTCACACTGCTGCGCCTCGCTGTCGTCCCGATCATCAATGAGAACGATACGGTGGTGACGGACGAAATCAAGTTCGGTGACAACGATACGCTCGGCGCCTTGGTAGCCAACCTCCTTGAAGGCGACGCGCTTGTCATCCTGACCGACCAGAAAGGTTTGTACACCGCCGATCCGCGCAAGGATCCAAATGCGCAATTCGTTCATGAGGCAAAAGCGGGCGATCCGGCGTTGGAGGCAATGGCAGGCGGAGCCGGCACCGGCATCGGGCGGGGCGGGATGCTGACCAAGATACTCGCCGCAAAACGAGCGGCGACTTCCGGCGCGCATACCGTCATCGCCTGGGGCAGGGAGGAGCAGGTGCTGGTTCGATTGGCCTCCGGCGAAGCAATCGGCACGCAGCTGACCGCGCAAACCGCGCAGCTGACCGCGCGCAAGCAATGGATGGCCGATCACTTGCAGACGGCCGGCAAGGTGGTGCTTGATGCCGGGGCGGTTCTGAAGCTGACGACGGAGGGCAAGTCGCTACTGCCGATTGGCGTCATCAACGTGCAAGGCGAATTCGGTCGCGGCGACGTGATCACTTGTACCGATGAATCCGGCCGGGCCGTCGCCCGCGGCATGAGCAACTATGCCAGTTCAGACGCCCGGCGGATCATGCGCCGCCCGTCAGCCGACATCATGGAGATCCTGGGATTCGTGGAAGAGCCTGAGCTGATCCATCGGGATAACATGGTCCTGCTTTGAACCCAGTCAATCTTTAGCTTCCGTGTACTGCACCGTCGCTTGCTATCGTGAATGGTGCGGTGCGAGAGATCGTTGCTGACGCAGTCGCCCGACGATATCCCGGGCATTGCCCGCAATTGTTTTTTCCTGGCAAATATATTCCATCGCGAGCGCGGCATGCTGCCGATTGGCGGCATTTCTCATGATCGGCTCCCATTGATCCCTGCGTGATCGCGACCAGCTGCCATCGGGACGTCCGAATGCATACAGTTTTTTCTCGAATGATTCGCAACGAATGCCCTCGTAGCTGACATTGGTTGCACCGGCGCCGCTCCTGGTGACCATCGTGTAGCGCACGACACCGTCGCTTCCGACCGTGAGCGAATTGCCGTCGATGGCAAAGGACTGGGTTGCGGTGGCGCTGACATAGAAGGGAATGAGATTCTCTGCGGCCGGCGCGGCCGGCAACTGCACCGCTATTTCCTGCCAGGGCTTTTCCTCATCATCAAACTCTTCCTCGAAGCGGGACTGCGCGAGGCCAAGCGTCGCAAAGGATGTCAGCGATGCGCACGCAGCAGCAAGCAGCATGCGGCGCCTTGCCGATGTGCTGTTTGTGAAAAGAAAATTAATCAATGCCATTCAACGCTCATTCAGTCTTGGGTTTTGCCACCGGGGGCGACACTTCCTCGCTCACCCGCGTTCCATGGTTCTGGCGCAGGTAACGGGCATTCTGGCGCGGACCGCTGTTACGTCCGGGACGGGTCAGGAAGCGTGATAATTCCTGCAACGCCTTCTGATAGACTTCGCGCTTGAATTCAATCACGACGTCCAAAGGCACCCAGTAATCGTGCCAGCGCCACGCATCGAATTCTGGATGGTCGGTGATGCGCAGATTGATATCGCAGTCGCGGCCGATCATCCGCAGCAAAAACCAGATCTGTTTCTGGCCGCGGTAATGGCCCCGGATTTCACGCTTGATGAACCGGTCCGGTACCTCGTAACGAAGCCAGTCCCGGGTCCGGCCAATGATCTTGACGTGTTCGGCCCGCAAGCCGACTTCTTCTTCCAGCTCGCGGTACATTGCCTGTTCCGGCGTCTCGCCGAACTTGATGCCGCCCTGCGGGAATTGCCACGAATGTTCGCGCACCCGTTTGCCCCACCATACTTCATTGTTGGTGTTGAGCAGGATAATGCCGACGTTCGGGCGAAAGCCTTCACGATCCAGCATGTTGCACCTCAAAACTTTCTGCGGCTGGTGCCCTGTCGTTACCTGTTTGGCATGCGCCGCCCCGTACAGCGCCTCTGCAAGCGCTGTACGGGGCGGCAGTCATGAATCAATTGTGTGCGGAATGGGTGCATCAGCCAGCTAATCCTTTAAAATTGAGTTGATTATAACCCTCTCTTTTTAAAAAGAATTCACCGCCATGCGCGCCTCACGATTTTTTGTTTCCACTCTCAAAGAAGCCCCATCCGACGCAGAAATCATCAGCCATAAACTCATGCTTCGGGCAGGGATGATCAAACGGCTTGGGTCCGGCATTTATAACTACATGCCGATGGGCCTGCGGGTCATCCGCAAGGTGGAGAACATCGTTCGCGAAGAAATGAACCGCGCCGGCGCGGTCGAATTGCTGATGCCGGTCGTGCAACCTGCCGAACTGTGGCAGGAGACCGGACGATGGGACAAGATGGGCCCGGAACTGATGCGGGTCAAGGATCGGCATGGCAGGGATTACGCGATCCAGCCGACATCGGAAGAAGTCATTACCGATATCGTCCGTTCCGACATCAGATCGTATCGCCAGCTACCGATCAATTTTTATCATATCCAGACCAAATTCCGCGATGAGCGGCGTCCCAGGTTCGGCCTGATGCGAGGCCGCGAATTCACGATGAAGGATGCCTATTCCTTCGATCGAGATGCCGAAGGCATGCAGAAATCGTATCAGGCGATGTATGACGCCTATGTTCGCATCTTCGATCGCTTTGGCCTCCAGTTCCGCGCAGTTGCCGCCGACAATGGCGCGATCGGCGGTTCGGGTTCGCATGAATTCCATGTGATCGCGGATACCGGCGAAGATGCGCTGGTGTATTGCCCGGCTTCCGATTATGCAGCCAACATCGAAGCGGCGGAGGCACTGGCGCCTGCGGGCGAGCGTGCCGCGCCGGCGGCGCCGTTGACCAAGACGCCGACACCCGGGAAGTCGAAATGCGAAGACGTGGCTGCGCTGCTCGGCCTGCCGTTGTCGCGCACCGTCAAGTCCATTGTGTTGACAGTGGAACGGGAGCAGGAAGGAGTCGTCAAGAAGGAATTGTGGCTGCTGCTGCTGCGTGGCGACCATGATCTCAACGAGGTAAAGGCCAGCAAGGTGCCGGGTCTGTCCGGCTACCGGTTCGCTACCGAAGCCGAGATCATCGAGTGGTTCGGCACGCCACCCGGCTACCTTGGCCCGATCGGCACCCAGAAGCCGGTAAATGTGGTCGCGGACCGGACCGTCGCCGCCATGAGCGACTTTGTGTGCGGCGCCAACGAGGCGGATTTCCATTTCACCGGCGTCAACTGGGCACGCGACGCACAGGAGCCCATCGTGGCCGACTTGCGCAACGTCGTCGAAGGCGATCCATCGCCGGACGGGAAGGGCGTGCTGGCCATCCAGCGAGGAATCGAAGTCGGTCACGTGTTCCAGCTTGGAACCCGGTATTCGAAGGACATGAACGCCACGTATCTCGATGAAACCGGCAAGCCGCAGCTGATCCAGATGGGCTGCTACGGCATCGGCGTGACTCGCATCCTGGGCGCGGCCATCGAACAGAATTTCGACGACAAAGGCATTATCTGGCCCGCATCGATCGCGCCATTTGAAGTGGTGTTGTGCCCAATGGGGTACGACCGCAACGAGACGGTCAAGGCGGAAGCGGACAAGCTGTACGAGGCGCTTCTGGCGGCCGGTGTCGATGTGGTCCTTGATGACCGCGGCGAGCGTCCGGGCGTCATGTTCGCCGATTGGGAGCTGATCGGCGTGCCGCATCGCGTGGTCATCGGCGAACGCGGACTCAAGGAAGGCAAGCTCGAATACCAGGGGCGGCGCGATACGGCGGCCACTGCTGTTCCGGTTGCCGACATGGTGGCGTTCATGGGCGGCAGGCTGTCGAGCTGATGCGCGGTTTCGGTTTTCGGCGGCATCTCTGGTGTTCCGTTGCAATAGTGGCGTTCCTGTTACCTGCCGGCCCTGCGGCCGCCGGGAATCAGAAGGAGGAGGCGATAGCCGATTCGGTGCGCGTGGCGCTGTCCAACGCAATCAGCGATGCGCGCCCTCCAAGACCCGAGTTCGCGAATATCGATGAACGGATCCAGTACCTGCACTGGTTGGGCGAGATGTCGGAACGCCTGAAAAGAAAAATGCCCGACCGGCAGACGCGGCGGGAATTTCTGGAGACTGTCTGGTACGAATCCAAGCGCGCGGGACTCGATTCAGCGCTGGTATTGGGATTGATCCAGGTCGAATCGGCATTCCGGAAGTACGCCATTTCCCCGGTCGGCGCCCACGGCTACATGCAGGTCATGCCGTTCTGGACGCGGGTGGTCGGCGATGGCGATCGCAGGAAGCTGTTTCACATGCAGACCAATTTGCGCTATGGCTGTTCGATCCTGCGCATGTATCTCGATATGGAAGGCGGCAATCTGTATCTCGCGCTGGGGCGCTATAACGGCAGCCGGGGCAAGGCCCCATATCCCAACGCGGTTCTGGCCGCATGGAAACAATGGGAATTCAGGAAGTGACCGGTGCCGCAAACGCGTCCGACGGACCTGCTTCCTCCTTGGTCGAAATGATGTCGGATGCGCCGGGCTGGAAGCTGCCAGCGCAAACAAAAACGCCCGCGCGATGCGGGCGTTTTTGTTTGGCCTTTGGGAAAACGATTATTGCAGGTGATTGGAAATGAGTTTGGTCATTTCAAACATCGACACTTGCTTCTTCCCGCCAAACACAGCTTTCAGCTTGTCATCCGCATTGATCATGCGTTTGTTGGCTTCGTCTTGCAGCTTGTTCTTCTTGATGTAGTCCCAGACCTTCTTGGTGACTTCAGTACGCGGCAGCGGATTTGCACCGATCACTGCGCCCAGTGTGGCGGACGGTGTCATCGGCTTCATGAATGCTGCATTTGGTTTGCGCGCGGTCTTTGGTTTTGCTGCGGCTTTCTTTGCTGCCGGCTTGGCTGCTGCCTTCTTGGCTGGCGCCGCTTTCTTTGCTGCGGGCTTCGCTGCGGCCTTCTTCGCTACAGGCTTGGCTGCCGCCTTTTTAGCAGGAGCGGCTTTCTTTGCTGGTGCTGCTTTTTTTGCTGCGGGCTTTGCTGCTGCTTTCTTTGCTGCGGGCTTCTTTGCGGCTGATTTGGCCGCGGGTTTTTTGGCTGTTGCCATCTTCAAGCCTCCTTCACATAAGTGTTGGGAAAATGCGTCATATCACGCACCGCTAATAGTGGTGCGCTTTTGATGGCTATGCAAGTCTTTTTTACACGTATTCACGCGATTTTGTCTGCTTGGTGCCACGTCGTTCTTCATAGGAGAAAAGCATGATGGCCAAGGGCGGACGGGGTAGTGCATCGCCATAGTGCGATTTGCCGAGGCCGGAAGAAGGGCTTTGGGACTTGGGTGGGAGCGGACGCTTGGCCGCGGAGGAGGAACGGGAGGCTCCGAAGGAGCGGTTGCCTCCATGGCGGGCGCCGCCGTGGAGGCAAGGGGATCAGCGCATGCCGGGCAGCATGCCTTTCATGCCGCGCATCATTTTCGCCATGCCGCCGCCTTTGAGCTTCTTCATCATCGACTGCATCTGCTCGAACTGCGCCAGCATGCGGTTGACTTCCTGGACCTGGACACCGGCGCCGGCGGCGATCCGGCGCTTGCGCGACGCCTTGATCAGTTCCGGCTTGGCACGTTCCAGCGGCGTCATCGAGTTGATGATGCCCTCCATGCGGCGAACCTGCTTTTCGGCCTGATCCATATTGGCC
>NZ_DAIUCO010000219.1:0-9316 GCF_036846085.1 Noviherbaspirillum sp.
CAATAATTTGCTCCAGCTCATCACGGTGCATACCAGCATCACCACCAGCGCATAGACGATGAATTTTCCGCGCATCAGGAATCCTCACCCATCCAGCTCAATACCATCGCCGGCAGGTAGATGGCTGCCGCGGCAAACAGGAAATACGTCCATGCGCCATCGGAGCCTGCCAGCAGCGGCCCGATATTCAGTGCCGCCAGGCCGTAGATCATGTACTCGGCGATCTTGCGGATCGGCGTCTTTTGCGGCAGCCGGTCGGCCTGGATCGCCGTGCCGAACCAGGCGCGAAGCTGGTCCGACGGCACCGGCGCCGACAGCGACCAGCTCAGTTCGTCATTGGTCAGCTCGGCGGCGAGCGACTTCTTGCCGAAGGCGAATTCGATTACCCGCGCGGTGTCGCCGGCATGCACTTTCCAGTTGAACGCGCCGGCAGCAAACACCACGGTGGCGATGTAATCGTATTCCTTGCGGAAAGTCTGCGCGCCGAGCGTGACTGTGTCGCCGCCATTCCAGGCAGGCCAGTCGTCGGGCGACTTTGCACTGAACCAGCCTTCGTCGGTTTCCACCAGCCACAGGAATCCGGCACGCGGGCTGTACAGCAGGTATTCGGTCCAGGTTTCGCCATCCTCGTCCTTGCGCCGCATGACGCCGATCGCTTCATAGGCAGAGCCGCTGATGGTGGCCTTTGCGCCGAGCTGCAGCGTGGTATCGGCCTTTTGCATGCGGTGCGCCGCGTCAAGCACCTGCGCCACCCTGGCCGTGGTGTCGACCTGTGCCCGGCAACTCGGGCAGACGATCTGGCGCGTGACGCCCGGTACGAACCGCACGCTGCTGCCGCAGGAGGGACAGTCGAGCGGCTCGACCTTGCCCTTGACCTTGCCGGCGGTATCGCGGATGGCATCGTCATCGCGCAGCAGCTGGCATTTGAGCTCCGCCAGCGTGACCGCCTGCCCGACGTAGACGGCGGGCGGATCGCCGTCGGAATAATCGAGCGTCAGGAAACCGCGGCCGTTGCGGAAGTCGGCGACCTTCGCCTGCCAGCCGGGCCCCACCCGGAACGGCAGCTCGCCTTGGCCGCCGGTGCACTGAGCAATACGGGTTTCAGCGGTCAGCCAGTGCTGCCCGAGAAGGGCATAGGTATTGCCCGGATTGATGTCCTGGAATGCTGGCAGCGGGCCGTCGGTCTGCTTGCCGAACGTCAGCGTGAACAGGCCCGAGCCATCGGACAGCCAGGCGTCGCGTCCGTCGGCGAACAGCACATACCATTCGTTCCATAGTCCGGCGTCATAGCGCAGCTGGATGCGCCCGACCACCGTGAATTCCTGGTTGCCGAAACGGCCAGAGGTGCCGATCTGGATGGGCGAGTAATCGTCCAGCACATCGGCCATGCGCCCGAGGTCCTTGACCGTGTCGGCATCCTTCAGGACCGTGGTCTTGCAGTATTCGCATATCGCCATGACCGAGGCGGGCGACTGGAACTGCACCGGCGCGCCGCAACCCGGGCAGGAGACTTTCTGCATACGCGATGCTTTCCTAGCCGATCAGCTTCTGCAGCACTTTCGCCTTCGCATCGTCGTAATCGCTTTGCGAGATCAGGCCCTTGTCGAGCAGGGCCTTGAGCTGTTCGAGGCGTGCGGCCGGCGATTCCTGCGCAGGCTGTGCCGACTGTGCAGGCTGTGCGGGCTGTGCGGGCTGTGCGGGCTGTGCCGCCGGTTGTCCGGTCATCCCGGGCATCATTCCTTGCGCCATGACCTGGCCGACCGCCATGCCGGCCGACAGCCCGGCGCCGATGCCGGCGATGCCGCCTTCGTTCTGCGCCGCCAGCGGGATGGCTTCCGCCGTCTGAAAGCGGGTGAAGCCGGCCATCTTGTCCGCCGACAGCCCGCCTTTCATGCCGGCGCCGATGCGGGCATCGAGCGCCTGCTGCAGTTCGTCCGGCAGGCTCAGCGTGCCGACGTTGAATTCGTCCAGCGCCAGGCCGTAGCGTTCGAAGGCCGCGCCGAGGTCGCCCTTGATCTGTTGCGCCATCAGCGCCTGGTTGCCCGCCATGTCGAGGAAGGGAATGTTCGATGCGCCCAGCGAGGACGCCATGGAGGACAGCATGATGCCCTGCAGCTGGCCTTCGACATCGTCGCGGGTATAGACGGCGCGCGTGCCGCTCAGCTCGGTGAAGAATTTCTTCGGGTCGGCGACTCGGTAGGAAAACAGGCCGAAAGCCCGCACCCGTATCGCGTCGAAATCCTTGTCGCGGAAGGTGATCGGCTGCGGCGTGCCCCATTTGCGGCCGGTTTGGACCCGGGTGCTGAAGAAATAGACGTCGGCCTTGAACGGCGACTCGAACAGCTTGTCCCAGTTTTTCAGGTTGGTCAGCAGCGGCAGCGTGCGTGTGGTCAGGGTGTAATTGCCCGGACCGAAGACGTCGGCCATCTTGCCCTCGCTGACGAAGACCGCCACCTGCGAATCGCGCACGGTCAGTGCGGCGCCGTTCTGGATTTCGAAATCCTCCATCGGGTAACGCCAGGCGAGCACGCCCTCGGTGTCTTCGTTCCACTGGATGACGTCGATGAACTGCTTCTTGATAAAATCGAAAATGCCCATGATGTGATTTCCTTTGTCAGGAGATGCAGGCGGCGTTGATGGCGCCGACGGAAAGCGAGACGGCGCCGAGGATGCCGCCGAACGCCACGTTGTTGGATTCGATATGTTCTTTCGACATCGACATCAGCCGCGTCGTCACCAGGTAAGTGAGCAATTGCACCACCAGCGCGCCGCTTGCCCAGGCGACGAAGGGAATGATGGTGGAGGTATGCAGGATGCAGGAGGCGATGGTGAGCGAGAAGCCGATCACCGCGCCGGAGAGCGACAAGGCCGCGGCGGTGTTTCCCTGCCGGATCAGCAGCACTTCGTTGTACGGCGTGATGCGGGTGTAGATGACGAAGAACACCAGCAGCAGCACGGCGGCCAGCAGCAGGAAGACGAGATAGTTGGCGATGGCGGGCAAGGTTTTCGCTCCGTGGGGTTGGTCAGGGAGTTGGTGAAACTTATTTCAGTAATCGTCCTGTCGGTCCTGCATGAAGGGCTGCTGCCGGGAATGAATTAATTGACAGCAGCTCAATGTACCGATGTCATTCCCTCGCTCCGTAAGGTTCCCTCCCCCTTGCAGGGGGAGGGTTAGGGTGGGGGGTAATGAGGTTGAGTCGTTGCATGCAGTCGATCGACCTCACTACCCCCATCCCATCCTTCCCCCTGAAAGGGGGAAGGAGCCCTGCATCTATGCTTTACGAGCAGCCGGACTCTTCGCCAGGCAACAATCTCAAGAATACAAGTTCAAATCCAGCAAGTCGTCGCAATATACTAACGCCGGAACTTCCCTGTCCAGCGCTTTCGTGGTTTTATACGGGGCCGGCGGGCAACAGGCCGCCGCCCGCAACAGACCGAACCGCCACGCGCCGCATGTCCAAACACATCCTCATCCTCTCCGTCTTCATCGTCGCCTCCTGCGGCCTGGCGTACGAACTCATCGCCAGCGCCTTGTCGAGCTACCTGCTCGGCGATTCGATCTTCCAGTTTTCCACCATCATCGGCTGCTACCTGTTCGCCATGGGCGTCGGTGCCCATGTATCGAAATACGTGAAGGACGAGGATGTGCTGGCGCGCTTCGTCGATATCGAGCTTGCGGTCGGGCTGGTGGGCGGCCTGTCGGCGGCGCTGCTGTTCCTGACGTATTCCTGGATGGGCGCGCCGTTCCGCACCATGCTGTACCTGATGGTCTTCCTGGTCGGCGCCTTCGTCGGCATGGAAGTGCCGCTGGTGATGCGGGCATTGAACGCGCGGCAGACCGGTTTCAGCGAACTGGTCAGCAAGGTGCTGACCTTCGATTATCTCGGCGCGCTCGCGGTATCGATGCTGTTCCCGCTGGTGCTGGCGCCGTATCTCGGCCTGGTGCGCACCGGCTTCCTGTTCGGCATGCTCAATGTCGGCGTGGCGCTGTGGAGCATCCATAACTTTCGCCACGAGCTTCCCGACGTGGGCGGCCGCCTGCTGCGTGCGAGCCTTGTGATGTTTTCGCTGCTGATGGGCTTCGCCGCGTCGGACCGACTGGTACGGTGGGGAGAGAACGGCCTGTTCGGCGACGATGTCATCTACTCCACCTCGACGCCCTACCAGCGCCTCGTCATCACCAAGTGGAAGGACGACCTGCGGCTCTACATCAACGGCAACCTGCAGTTCTCGTCCCGCGACGAATATCGTTACCACGAAGCGCTGGTGCATCCGGCAATGGAGACGCTTCCGTGGGCACGCTCGGTCCTGATCCTCGGCGGCGGCGATGGGCTGGCGTTGCGGGAAGTGCTGCGCTATCCAAACGTCGAGCATGTGACGCTGGTCGACCTCGATCCGGCGATGACCAATGCATTCCGGGACCGCGACGAACTGGTCAGGCTGAACCATGGGTCGCTGCGCGACCTGCGCGTGACCGTCGTCAACACCGATGCCGCGATCTGGCTGCAGCAGACCGACCGGATGTTCGACGCCGCTATCATCGATTTCCCCGATCCATCCAGCTTCGCGCTCGGCAAGCTGTATTCGGTGCCGTTCTACGGCATGCTGAAACGGCATGTCTCGGAGAACGGCCTGATCGTGGTGCAATCGACATCGCCGTTCTTCGCGCCGCATGCCTACTGGACCATCGAGGCCACGCTGCGCGAGGCCGGCCTGCATACCTCGCCCTTTCACCTGTACGTGCCGTCGTTCGGCGAATGGGGCTTCGTGATGGCCTCGCCGCGCAAGACCTATTCGCCGCCCTCGCAATACCGGCTGCCGCTGCGCTACCTGAACGCGCAGACGACGCGGGAAATGTTCGTCTTCCCGCCGGACATGCCGCGGCTGGACATGACGCCGAACCGGCTGAACACCCAGTCGCTGGTGAATGAATTCGAAAAGGACTGGCGCGAGGTCATCCGCTGATGGACCGGCGATCCTTCCTGCTGTGGGCTGGCGCGGGCACCGCCGCTGTCGGCGCGGGCAGCGCGGCCGCTTACTGGCGCTGGCAGAAGATCGTGCCGGCGATCCACGCGCCCGGACGGGCGGAGGGGCATTTCCTGCGCGATCGTCACGCGCTGCCATCGCCATCCGCCGAGATACGAACCGGCGTCGCCATCCTCGGTTCCGGGGTCGCCGGATTGACTGCGGCCTGGAAACTGCGCAAGGAAGGGCAGCGCGATATCGTGGTGGTCGATGGTCCGCAACCGTACGGCAACGCCGCCGCCGGCCGCTACGGCGATCTTGCCTATCCGACCGGCGCCCATTACCTGCCGCTGCCCGCGCCGGAGATGTTCCATGTGCGCGAGTTGCTGCATGACCTGCGCATCCTGCTGCGCAATCCGGCGGCACGGCAGCCGTATTACGACGAACGTTTCCTGCTGCATGCGCCCGAGGAGCGGCTGCTGTTCAACGGCCGCTGGCAGGAGGGCCTGCTGCCGAAGGAAGGCGTGCCGCAGTGGGAGCTCGACGAGCATGCGCGTTTCTTCGCCGCGATGGACGAATTCAAATCGACATCCGGCGTGGACGGCAAGCCGATGTTCGCTTTCCCGGTAACGCAGTCGTCCGGCGATGCGCGATGGCGGGAACTCGACGGGTTCAGCCTGAAGGCCTGGCTGGACCGGCACAGCTACCGTTCGCCGACGCTGCATTGGTATATCGACTATTGCTGCCGCGACGACTACGGCACGGCATACGGCGAGGTGTCGGCATGGGCCGGGCTGCATTACTTCTGCGGCCGCGGCGGCGAGGCGGAGAACGCGACCGATGGCGCCTTTCTCACCTGGCCGGACGGACTCCATCCGATCGCCGCGGGACTCGACCGCGCCGCCGGCAGCCGGCGCATGACGGGCGTCGTCGTCTCGGTCAGCGTGAAGGCGGCGGGCGTCGAGGCGCTGTGCCTGGATCTGTCGGGAGTACAGCCGCGCACGTATGTCGTGAAAGCAAGGAAGGCGATCTGCGCGATGCCCCTCTTCGTCGCGGCACGCGTGGTGCCATCGATCGGCGATTTCGGTTTCGACGCGCGGCGGCATATGCCCGCCTATGCGCCGTGGATGGTCGCCAATTTCCTGATGAAGCGCATCCCGGATGAGTTGCCGGAGGTGCCGCTTTCGTGGGACAACGTGGTGTACGGAGGACGCGGACTGGGTTATGTCGTGTCCACCCACCAAGACATCCGCGTCACGCCGCCGAAGCGAAGTGTCTTCAGTGCCTATATCGCGCTGGCGGACCGGTCGCCGCAGGATGCTCGGCGCTGGCTCGACGGCGCGCCGGCCGACGAACTGCTGGATCTGGCCGGCGCCGATCTGCGCGCCGCCTACGGCAGACGGTTTGCGGGCAACGTCGAACGCGCCGACATCACCTTGCGCGCACATGCGATGGCATCGCCGCGCATCGGCTTTCGCGACAACGCGGGCCTGCGCGCGCTGCGCGAACTCGATGGGCCGCTCCTGTTCGCCCATGCGGATCTCTCGGGCTTCTCGGTATTCGAGGAAGCGGCATGGTGGGGTTACCAGGCGGCGCTGAAAGCGTTGACATGAGAAATGCGGTTCGCTGCATGACAGGACGGCAATAACCGATTATCGGTTGCAAGCGGCGCCGCTGTTAGCGCTAGCACCTATCGCTGTTCGATTCTTCCTTCTAAAAATTCCCGTTGTTCTGGCGACAATTTGGTTGCTGCGACTGGGGTCGGCCGTTACTATGGCTGCCGATCTTCAACATTTCCCCTTTCCAAGACAGGTTGTACACAATGAATTGGCCTGCCAATCTGAGACGCATGTTAAGCACGCATCGGCGCTGGGCTGCCCCGACACTCGGATTTTCCGTTGCCATTCTCGTGCTGTCGATGCCGGTGCTGCCGCACTGGTCAGCCGCACTCCTGGGCGCTTGCATCGGCGGGCTGGTCTGGTTCCTTGCGATCCGGCCCGCACGGAAGACCGACCGTGCGCTGCACGAGTCCGAACTCAAGTTCCGCGCTTTCGTCGAACAGTCGCTGGTGGGCCTGTACATGGTGCAGGAAGGGAAAATCGTCTACGCGAACAAGAAGAGCGCCCAACTGCTCGGCTACGACGATCCGGAGGAACTGATCGGCACCGCGGTGGACAGCCATACCGCGCCGGAAGATCTGCACATGCTGCGCGAAAATCACCGCCGCCGCCTGTCCGGCGAAGTGCCGAGCATCCGCTATACCTACCGCGCGCTGCGGCGTGACGGCAGCCGCATCTGGGCCGAAGTACACGGCGGGCTGTGCGACTACGACGGCCGGCCGGCGATCATGGGGGTTGCGCTCGATGTCACGCAGCGGGTGGCCTTCGAGCAGCAGTCGCGGCTGGCCAACCGGGTGTTCGAGTCGGCCAGCGAAGGCATCGTGATCACCGATGCCGACTGCCGCATCGAAGCCGTCAATCCGGCGTTCACCCGCATCACCGGGTACGAGGCATCGCAGGCCGTCGGCAAGCTGTCCCGCATGATGACCGGCGAAGGCGCCCAATCCGAAATCAACCGCGAAATGCTGGAACATCTCGCGCGCGACGGCCACTGGCAGGGCGAAATGCGCGACCGCCGCAAGAACGGCGACTGGTACCCGGCGTGGCTGTCGATCTCCACCGTGCGCGACGCCGATCGCAACATCACCAACTATGTCGGCGTGTTCACCGACAACACCCGCCGCAAGGAAGACGAACTGCGGCTGCAATTCCTCGCCAGCCACGACAGCCTGACCGGCATGCTCAACCGCAGCGCGCTGATGCGCACCTTCGAAAAGGAAATCGAGCGTGCCCGCGAGGAAGGCCGCCAGCTCGCCCTGCTGTTCATCGACCTCGACCGCTTCAAGGCGGTCAACGACACGCTCGGCCATGCGGCGGGCGACCGCCTGCTGGTGGCGGTGGCGGAGCGCATGCGCCGCCAGATCAAGACGCAGGATGTGATGGCGCGGCTCGGCGGCGACGAGTTCACGGTGCTTCTCGACGACTCCTGCTCGTCCGGTGCCGCCGCCAAGGTGGCCGACCGGATGATCGCCGGCATCGCACAACCCTTCATCATCGACGGCCAGGAAATGTTCGTCACCGCCAGTATCGGCATCGCCTGCTATCCGGCCGACGGCACCGACGCCGCCACCCTGCTCAAGAATGCCGACGTGGCGATGTACCGCGCCAAGCAGCGCGGCAAGAATACCTTCCAGTTCTTCACCGCCGACATGAACGTGCGCGCATTCGAGCAGATGCTGCTCGAAAACAGCCTGCGCCGGGCGCTGGAGCGCAGCGAATTCGAACTGCACTACCAGCCGCAGATCGCCACCGCCACCGGCACCGTGGCCGGCGTCGAGGCGCTGCTGCGCTGGCAGCATCCGGAACTCGGCCTGGTGCTGCCGGATGCCTTCGTCACGCTGGCCGAGCAGAACGGCCTGATCGTGCCGATCGGCGGCTGGGTGCTGCGCGAAGCCTGCCGCCAGGGTCGCGCATGGCTGGATGCGGGCCTGCATTTCGGCCGCGTCGCGGTCAACCTGTCGGCGCGCCAGTTCTCGTCCGGCGACCTGCTCGACACCATCCGCGCCGCCCTCGACGACAGCGGGCTGCCGGCCGCCATGCTGGAACTGGAAATCACCGAGAGCACGATCATGCACAACCCGCCCGAGGCGGTGATGCTGCTCGACCGCATCCGCGACATGGGCGTGGCGCTGTCGATCGACGACTTCGGCACCGGTTACTCATCGCTGACCAGCCTGAAGCAGTACCCGCTCGACAGCCTGAAGATCGACCGCAGCTTCGTGCAGGGCATCCCGAATGATGCGGACGATGTGGCGATCACCGAGGCGATCATCGCGATTGCGCACAAAATGCGGCTGAAGGTGGTTGCGGAAGGCGTCGAGACGCGCGAACAGGCGAATTTCCTGCGGCTGGCGGGGTGCGATGTGACGCAGGGTTATTTGGTCGGACGGCCGGCGCCGGCGGACGAGGTGGTGGCGCATTTCACGTCGAAACGCAGGGATGAGCGGCGGCGGGTATTGCAGTCGGTGATGCCGTCGTTGCGGTGAGGGCAGTTACGCTTTTCATCTTTTATGCCACTACAGCTCGATGCTGAATCCTTGTTATTCCCGCGCAGGGTTTTGCATGAAATTCGGACAGTATGCTGTCGGTCTGTGGACCGGTGCTGAGCTGCTAGCCGGTACGTGCTCTGCGACTGGAATTTAGGTCCCAGAGTCTCTCCGGTGATGCAATGCTTTCTTTTCTTCGAAGAGACTAGCCGGGACTGGCCCCGGCGGGCCACCTTCTTTTTTGCT
>NZ_DAIUCO010000220.1:0-9282 GCF_036846085.1 Noviherbaspirillum sp.
AACAAACCCCACCCGAAACTTGAACGCCCCCACCGCACGCCAGTACACCGCCATCGGCGGAATCAGTATCGACGTGACGATCATTTCCACCACATGCGAAAACGTTTTCGAAGTGTTCTTAAGGCGCTGCCAGCAGAAGTGTCCCGTCATCGCCAGCCATACTGCCCCTGCAATCATCGCCACGTTCGCGGCGCCTGCGGCGATACCCGCAATGACGGCGATGATGCTGGCGACGATCAGGTAGAAATCCCAGCGGGGCGCGGCGCGTATTTTTTCGCGGTAGCGGCCCGGGTGCTTTTTGAACAGCAGGGCGTCGAACTGGATCTTTTTCACTTGGGAGAGACTGACGCCCCAGCCTGCCGGACGGATCGGGTGGGTGATGACTGCCTTTGGCTCGTGCACGATGTGCGCCTGGAAATCCAGCAGCCGGAAATACAGGTCGGAGTCTTCACGCCATGCGAACCGGAAACGTTCGTCGAAGCCGTCGATGTTCTCCAGCATCTTCCTGCGGCAAAAACAGTTGGCGGTGACGAATTCGGCGGTTTCGAGATTCTTGGCATCCTTTTCATAGTCGGTCGGTGTGCCGGACAAGGGCATGACGATGCGGCCCCACACTGCCTGCACGTCGCCGCGAAAGGCCCGCAGTCCGTTTTCCAGCCAGTCGGGCGAGGCGATGGTGTCGTCGTCGGTGAAGGCGATGATGTCGCCGCGTGCGGCGCGCCAGCCGCGGTTGCGGGCGGCTGCCGGTCCGTGCGGCCCGGGTGACGGGATATAGATGACTTCAGGTCCGCTGTCGGCGGCATGCTGCGCCCAGCGCTCGACGACCGCACGATTGGCATCGCTCGGACGGTCGTCGACGACAATAATTTCAAACCGGTCCGGGTCGAACTTTTGCAGCACCAGGCTTGCGACGCAGCGGTTCAGCAGCTCGGGCCTGCCGCAGGTGGGTACGACGACCGACACTATCAGCTCGACGGGGATTGGAGCGCCGCCGTGGCCGCGGAGAACACGGCTTCCGGCTGCCCCGGCATGCATGCGCAGGCCGGCCTCGGCAGTGCCGGTATGCATGCTTTCGCCTTCGTTGTACACGACGAGACGCTTACGGTTCCTTGTGAATGCGAGTACTTTCGACATGGCTGTTGTCCTGCAGAATCTTGATGGTGCGGACGATGCACGCGGCAGGCATAAGACATGCCGCGTCATCCGCAGATTGACCGCGAACACGATGCAAGTCCTGTTCCACATTCCCGCATGAATCTTTCGGACCTCGTCGCCGATCCGACTGCGATCAATCGCGATACAGGTATTGTTGTATCTGGAAAATGTTCAGTTCACCGCCTGCAGTTTCTTCTCCGCATCCTCTACCTGGGCGCTGCGCTCCTGCAGTTGCCACAGGCGTGCATACATTCCGCCTTGCGCCAGCAGGCGCGCATGCGTACCACGCTCGACGATGCGGCCGCGTTCCATGACCAGGATTTCGTCGGCATCGACGACCGTCGACAGGCGGTGCGCAATCACTAGAGTGGTCCGGTTTTCGGATAGCCGGTCCAGCTCGGACTGGATCGCCCGCTCGGACTGGGTGTCGAGCGCGGAGGTGGCCTCATCGAAAATCAGCAACGGCGGATTCTTCAGGATGGCGCGCGCGAGGGCGATACGTTGTTTCTCGCCACCCGACAACATCACGCCGCGCTCGCCGACCGGTGTGTCGTACTTCTGCGGCAGCGATTCGATCAGTTCATGGATATGGGCGGCGCGCGCGGCGGCGACGATCTGCTCCTGGGTGGCACCGCTGCGGCCATAGGCGATGTTGTAGGCAATCGTGTCGTTGAACAGAAGGGTCTCCTGCGGGACCACGCCAATCGCCTCGCGCAGGCTGCGTGTCGTGACGCCACGGGTATCCTGGTGGTCAATCTCGATATGTCCGGAAGTCACGTCATACAGCCGCAGCAGCAGGCGCGCCAGCGTGGACTTGCCCGAGCCGCTGCCGCCCACTACCGCGACGGTGGCGCCGGGGGGAATGCGGAAGCTGACGTTTTTCAGGATCGGCCGCTCCGGCGTATAGCCGAAGCTGACGTCGCTGAACACCACCTCGCCACGGCTTACCCGCAGCGAAGGCATGCCGGGCGGCTCGTCGATTTCCGGCCGTTGGCGCAGCAGCTGGAACAGCTTCTCGGCGTTGACGAGCGCGTCCTTCGCCTCGCGGTACACGAAGCCCAGCGCATTGAGCGGCAGGCAGATCTGGATGACATACGCATTGACAAGGATCAGATCGCCGACCGTCATCGCGCCGGTCATCACACTCTGGCCGGCGAGCAGCATGACGGAAGCCACACCCATCGCGATGATGCCGCTTTGCCCGATGTGCAATATGAACAGCGCCTTCTGGTTGCCCACCACTGCTTCGGCCCAGTTGTCCATGATGTGCTGGAAGCGGCTCGATTCCAGCTTTTCGTTGGTGAAGTATTTCACCGTGTCATGGTTGATCAGGCTGTCGGCCATGATGCTCTTCGCATTGGAATCGAGGCGGTTCACCCGTCGCTGGAAGATTGCCCGCCGGGCGGTGAAGACGAGCGTGAAGCCGCAGTAGATCATGAACGTCACCGCGAGCACGACGGTAAACCATCCGCTGTAGCGGGCGCTGATGATGGCCGTCACCATGCCGATCTCGAGCAGCGTCGGCACGATGGTGAACAGGCCGACGCCGAGCAGGAAGGCGATGCCGCTGGTGCCGCGGTCGATGTCCGGCAACAGGCCGCCGAGACGCCTGCTGGAGTGGAATCGCGCGCCCAGGGCATGCAGATGGGAAAAGGTATTCAGCGCATAGGTCGCGACCGTGTATTGCGTCACGCGCGAAAAGGCCAGGTCGCGCAGTTCGTTGAACAGGGTGCTCGCGAACCGCAGCAAGGCATAGCCGACCAGAAACACGACCGGCAGGGTCGCCAGCTGTTCTGGCCGGGACAGCTCATCGACGATGCGTTTCAGCGCCAGCGGCACCGACACCACGGCCAGTTTGGCGAGGATAAGGAACATCAGCGCAAGCAGTATGCGCCCGCGAAAGCGGGAGATGACCCGCCAGAGATCGCGTAATACGGAACCGTTGCTCGGTAGGCTACTTTCGGATGACGACATGGAGTGATTCACTCTCTCGATTTAGTGATGGCAAGAAAAGGCGGCTGTCCTGTACGTCCGGGGATGTTGATACCCGGCATACGGGCTGTGCCGGCAAGTCCATACGGCAACGGCGCCAGCGGTAAGACTTACAAGCGCCTGCAAAATTGTTTATACGTAAAGCGGTGCAAGGTACATGCCGATTGCTTCTGATTATTCTTGTCGCACGTTCCGGCAATGGTATGGAATTTGCAATTCGTCCCATAGTCCGTTTGCCGGCGAAGCGGCCACAAGCATTGATTGATGACCGCATGCTTGAGATGAAAGTAGTCGCAGAATCACGGAAGCCGGAATAGAGATCAAGGGAAGAACTGCCTGCCGGCGCATTCGCGCTGCGGTGGTAGACAAGCAAACAGGAGATTCACCATGGCAA
This sequence comes from Noviherbaspirillum sp., assembly GCF_036846085.1. Classification (NCBI taxonomy): domain Bacteria; kingdom Pseudomonadati; phylum Pseudomonadota; class Betaproteobacteria; order Burkholderiales; family Oxalobacteraceae; genus Noviherbaspirillum; species Noviherbaspirillum sp. Next base: position 3,542 of record NZ_DAIUCO010000220.1, read on the forward strand.
GAATTCAGCAGTCGATCGAAGTCGCCGTCCCATTGCATACCGCTTACAACCAGCTGACGCAGTTCGAGGACTATCCCCGGTTCATGCAGGATGTGGAACAGGTACGCCAGCTCGACGACACGCATTTGCATTGGCATGCCCGCATGGGCGGACAGGACCTGGAATGGGATGCGGAAATCACCGAACAAGTTCCGGATAGCTGCATTGCCTGGCGCAACATCACCGGTTCCCTCAACATTGGACGGCTCGACGTGCAGCCGGTCGATCAGCAGAAAACCCGTGTCACCTTGACCATGGAGATGGAACCCGGAGAGACGATGCCGCAACTGGGCGACCCGGAACCCGAGCTCGGCTTGCGCGTCGAGCAGGATCTCGCGCGTTTCAAGGAATTCATCGAAAGCCGCGGCGAGGAAACCGGTGAGTGGCGCGGCGAAGTCCATGGCGGCGCGGTCGCCGGCGGCGAGGGCACAGCGCCCGGACAACGCTCCGGCTATTCCGGGCCGGACGGTTCCGACGGGCAGCCGGCGAAAACATCGGGTTATGCCGCCGACTCCGAGGGATGGGACGGCAATGAAGATCCCGGCCTGCCGGTCGTGTCGTCGGCGCTTAACGTCGGCGCGCGCGCCCAGGGTGAAGCCGAACGGATCGCCGGCACGCAGGGTGGCGCCGATGCGGAGGATGCCGAGAATGCCGCCGCTGCAGCGGACTATGGGGTGCAGCCGTTCGGCCTCCAGCAGGAGGCCAGCACCCAGTCGGAAGGGCTGCTCTCGCAATCCTCCGGCGACGGCGGCAGGAATTCGCCATTTACCGTCGCCGAGGAGGTCAGCCTAGACATGCAGACCGGCCAGGCGCGCCGGGTCGGCCGCATGCCGGAGTCGGATACCGGTATCGGCATTGTGACCGGGCAGGACCCGGCCTCGGCGATGGCCCAGTCAATGATGCCGGGGGCCAACCGGGACAATCAGTCCGGCAGCCGGCAGGGTAGCGGAACACAGCTCGAGCAGTCCCTCGACCAGGCGGTGCCGCTGGCGGACGAACCGCCGCCACGGCAGGCGCGGCCGCAATCCGCCGAGCAATTCGCGCAGGAGTTCCGCAGGGAGTCCGGAGCGGTGCATTCTTCGTCGGCACGCCAGTCATCCGGGCAAGGGGCTGAACTCTCCGCCGACAGGCAAGGCAGCCAGTTGTCATGGTTCCCCAACCTGCTCCAGGCCTGGGAAGAGCCGCTGGTGCGGATGCGTCGCATGCGCGAGGAGGTGGAACAGGTCTTCGATCGCTTCGCCGGGCGCCAGGGCGCCACCCGGCTGCGCCAGGGTGACGACACGCCGGCCAGCGCCTGGACACCGGCACTGGAGATCGCCCAGGACAAGGGGCAGGTGGTGGTGTCGGCCGAACTGCCGGGGGTCAAGCGCGAGGATGTCCATGTGGAGATCCGCAACGACAAGCTGATCATCGAAGGCGACCGGCACCAGGCGGTGCAGCGCGAACAGGGCGGCTTCCGCCGCACCGAGCGTTCCTATGGCCACTTCTACCGGGTCATCGCGCTTCCGGACGGCGCCGATGCCGATGCCGCGTCGGCTTCGATGCAGGACGGCGTGCTGCAGGTGACGGTGCCGCTGCATCCGGTCGGGCAGTCGGGCAAACGGCTGGATATCCGCTGAGGTCCGGCGCCGACATCTTGCCATTCCGGCCGGCACCTGCCCGCGCACCCGTTTTGCGTGCCGGCCGTCTCGAAGCGATGGCCCTTTGCTTTCCTGGAGCAAGGCGCCCGCCTGCGCGAGCTTCCGTTGAACCCTGCCGCCGCGCTGTCAGAGCCGCGCGGCCGTACCCCAGCCAAAGGCTGTTTTAGGAAGCTTGTTCACCCATGACGAATGCACATTGGTTTCTTCTGATCGGCTGCCTGATGCTTGCCCGTGGCCTGGCCGCGACCACCATCATGCGCTTGCCGATCACCTCGGCGATCTTCTATCTCTCCGTCGGCTTGATTCTCGGCCCGACGTTTCTCGGCATTTTCAATTTCGATCCGCTCCAGCAATCCGCCGTACTGGAAGTGGTGACCGAGATCGCGGTCCTCATCTCGCTGTTCTCTGCAGGTGTGAAGATGCCGGTGCCGGTATCGTTGAAGCGATGGGGGCCGCCGATCCGGCTGGCATGGGTTTCAATGACGATTACGGTCGGCATGGTGGCGGCATTCGCGTATTTCGTGCTGGAACTGCCGATCGGCGCCGGCATTCTGCTCGGTGCGGTGCTGGCGCCGACCGATCCTGTGCTTGCCACCGATGTGCAGGTGCGCCACGCCGGGGACAAGGACAATCTGCGCTTCCTGCTGACCTGCGAAGCCGGCATGAACGACGGCAGCGCGTTTCCTTTCGTCATGCTGGGACTGGGCCTGCTCGGCTTGCACGAGATCGGGTCACTCGGGTCGAAGTGGCTGCTGATGGACGTGCTGTGGGCGACGCTGGGCGCCATCCTGATCGGCGCTGCCGTCGGTGCAGGATTGGCCCGCATCGGCTGGAAACTGCGCGGCGGAAATTCAAAACATGAAGTGCTGGACGACCTCGTCGGACTCGGGCTGATCGCCGTCGTGTACGGACTGTGCCTGTGGCTCAAGGCCTGGGGATTCCTCGCGGTGTTTTTTGCCGGTGTCGCCCTGCGCCACACCGAACTCGTCCTGGCCGGCGCGCCGCGCGACCGGCAGGGAATGCTGGAAGCGGACACGACCAAATCCGCCGCCGCGGCAGCCGACCCGGAGCACCAGGTGCCGCTGACCGTGAGCGCCGAAGCGCTGGTGTTCAAGGAACACCTGGAGCGGCTGTCGGAACTGATGCTCGTGCTGCTGCTGGGCGGCATGATCTTCCTCGGTGCCTGGAGCTGGAGGGCGGCCGGCATGGCGCTGTTCCTGTTCTTCGTCGCCCGCCCGGCAAGCGTCTGGATCGGGCTGGCCGGTACCAGTACCACCCGCCGCATGAAGTGGATCACCGGCTGGTTCGGGGTGCGCGGCATCGGTTCGGTGTATTACCTGATGTATGCCATACAGCATGGGCTTCCGGAGGACATCGCGCGCGAGCTGACACAAATCACGCTAACAGTGGTGATGCTGTCGATATTCGTTCACGGCATCAGCGTGAAGCCGCTGATGGACCGGTTCTGGCGCTCGTAGGAAAGCCTGCATTCCGTTCACGCAACGTCGCATGCTGCCTTTCCCGGGCAGGTACGGCTCCTGCAAGGAGGGTCGATCATCATCGACATCACCATTTCATTTCGAAAGAGGACCACATGCTGGAAGACCTGATCGGCTGGATAAGCGCAGCCATTCTTGTAATGACCATCTCCCGCCAGGTGTACAGCCAATGGAAGAGCCGCAGCATCGCCGGCGTATCGAAGTGGCTGTTCATCGGGCAGCTGACCGCTTCTGCGGGCTTTACGCTGTACAGCTACCTGGTGGATAACTGGGTCTTCGTCTTCGCCAATTTTTTCATCTTCCTTACCGCGGTGGCGGGACAATTCGTCTACATGCGCAACAAGCGCCTGGCGAACGGAAACAGCGCGTCCGCCCCGATGCCTGCAGGCAAACGGGCCTGACGAATTTTCATCACCCTGTAGTTCTTACATCCGGGGAACGGGCACGTGCGGACGATTGCCCCGTTCGGCAGGCGTTGCCGTACCGGGTACATCGCTTGCTTCAGCGTCAACACCAAAAAAAGCAACAGGAGATCAATGTGTATACCCTTGGCATCAACGCCGCCTATCATGATTGTTCCGCGACGCTGGTGCAGGACGGCATCGTCATCGCCGCAGCCGAGGAGGAGCGCTTCACGCGCGTCAAGCATGGCAAGCGGCCGGTGCCGTTCACCACCTGGCAGCTGCCTTTCCATGCCATCGACTATTGCCTCAAGGAGGCCGGCATTGCGCTGGCCGACGTCGACCATATCGGTTATTCGTATGATCCCTCGCTGCTGCTCGGTAAACACAAGGGCAGTGCCACGATTGAATTACCGCTGGAACCGTCGGCCCAGAAAACCACCGAATGGCTGTCGCCGTGGGATCCCCTGTTCCTGTCATCGATCGTGAACGCGCCGCGACAGCTTGCCGCCGGTGCGCCACACCACATCAAGGAACGCTTCCGCGGCGTGCGCCATGACGGCCCCTTCAAGTGGCACTTCGTCGAGCATCACCTGGCGCACGAGGCGAGCGCTTTCCTTGCCGCGCCCTACGACGACTGTGCCGTGCTGACCATGGATGGCCGCGGTGAACTGGCCACCACCAGCTATGGCGTGTATGAAGACCGGCGCTATCGCCGTCTCAAGCAGGTCAATCTGCCGCATTCGCTCGGGCTGCTCTACGAGTCGGTCACCAGCCACCTCGGCTTCCTGCATTCCTCCGACGAGTACAAGGTGATGGCGCTGGCATCCTTCGGCAAGCCGGAGCATGCGGATGCCCTGCGCAAGGTGGTGCAGTACAAAGGCGGCGGCGAATATGAAATTCATCCTGCCGACTGGACGCAGATCTTCGGGCCGGCGCGTGCGCGCGGCAGCGAATTTACCCAGGCGCATATGAATGTCGCTTCCTCGCTGCAAAAAGTGCTGGAGGAAACGGTGCTGCAGATGGTGGACTGGCTGCGCAAGGAAACCGGCGCAAGGAATCTGTGCATGGCCGGCGGCGTCGCCCTGAATTGCGTGCTCAACGCGCGGGTGCGCGACGAATGCGGCTTCGACAGCGTATGGGTGCAGCCGGCCGCCGGCGACTCCGGCACCTCGATGGGCGCGGCGCTCTGGGTCGATGCGCAGCAGCGCGGCATGTCAAAGCGCAACTGGCGCATGGAACATGCTTTCTACGGACCGGCCTACGGCGACGACGAGATCGAAGCCTTCCTCAGGCAGGCAAAGCTGCGTTACCGCCGTGCCGGCAATCTCGCCGCCGAGGTGGCGGACCTGCTGACGCAAAACAAGGTCATCGGCTGGTTCCAGGGGCGCATGGAATTCGGTCCGCGCGCGCTCGGTGCGCGCTCCATCCTGGCGTCGCCGGTCGATCCGGACATGCAGGCGATCCTGAACAACATCAAGGACCGCGAGGATTTCCGGCCGGTGGCGCCGGTGGTGCTGGAAGAAGAGGCCGCCAACTGGTTCGTCAACGGCGGGGTATCGCCCTACATGGTGTTCGTGTACGACGTGCGGCCCGACAAGGCGGACAGGATTCCGGCGGTGCGGCATGTCGACGGCACGGCCCGCATCCAGACCATCAACCGCACGCAGAACGCCGCCTACTATGACCTGATCCAGGCCTTTGCCGAACGTACCGGCGTGCCGGTGCTGATCAACACCTCGTTCAACACGCGCGGCGAACCGGTGGTCTGCTCGCCGCGGGATGCGGTCGAATCCTTCTGCAGCACGCCGCTGGATGTGCTCGCGATCGGTTCCTTCATAGTGGAAAAATGACGACGGCGCGCATCCTGCAGCGGTCCGGCGTGCCCATGCCGCACTTCGAGGCGCCGCCGCGCATCGCCGTATTCCGCGCCCTGCAGCTTGGCGACATGCTGTGCGTGGTGCCGGCCCTGCGCGCGCTGCGTGCCGCCGCGCCGCGGTCGCACATCACCCTGATCGGCATGCCGTGGGCGGCGAGTTTCGTCGAACGCTTTCACATGTATATCGACGACCTGCTGGTTTTCCCCGGCTTTCCCGGCTTTCCCGAACAGCCGGCGGACATCGCCGCGCTGCCGCGCTTCCTCCAGGTGGCGCAGACAAGGG
>NZ_DAIUCO010000221.1:0-9270 GCF_036846085.1 Noviherbaspirillum sp.
GCCGGGCTCGGGGGCGTCCAGGCGGACCCGTACTTCGAGATAAGGCAGGGCTTGCGGGTCGCTTACTTCCGGCAATTCGAGGGCGGCGAGTGCGGCGAGCACGTCGTCCAGCGGCGCAGGCCTGGCCGGGACGCGCAGCAATCCCACCGCGCGCGGCACTTTGATTTCGGCGATCTCGCGCGCCGATTCGCCGTCCAGTTCGACGCGCAACACCTGGTGGCTGTAGTTGACTTCGGCGAACGACATCGGCAACGGGCTGCCGCAGTAGCGAAGATGGTGCTGCCGGCCGACGCGTTGCGCGAGATGCAGGTGGCCGAGCCCGGCATAGGCAATCGCCGCATCGAACATGCGCGACGGAAGCGCTTCCGCGCCGCCGATCACGATGCGGCGCTCGGATTCGTCAGAGGTCTCGCCGCCGGCCATGTGGCAGTGCCCGAGCGCAACGATCGCCTGGCCAGGCGTACGGCGCAGCAGCGCATGCCGCAGCGCTTCCTGATAAACGAGCGCGATACCTTCCATGTACGGGTCGCCGTTGGTCTCGATGCGCGGCACATCGCCCGGGCGCAAAAACGGAATCGCAAGGCACCAGGCCGCAACCGCTCCGGACCGGTTCTTCAACGGCACGATCAGCTGGTCGAAGTCCAGGTTTCCGCAGGGAAGACGCCGGACCTGGCCGATCACCGTGATATCCATGTCTTCCAGCAACGGCGCCGGGGCTTCCAGCCTGCCCGGCGAGTCGTGATTGCCGGCGGTGATGATGATATTCAGGTGCGGGGCAGCGGCCTTGGCCTGCTGGAGGAAACGGTAAAACTGCTTTTGCGCGGACGCCGACGGATTGGTGTTGTCGAAAACATCGCCGGCGATCAGCAGGCCGTCCACCTGCTCGGCAACGATGGTGTCGAGCAGCCAGTTCAGGAAGCACTGGTGCTCATAGGTGCGGTCGAAATTGTGCAGGGTCTGGCCAAGATGCCAGTCGGAGGTATGCAGGAAGCGCATTGTGTTGACTTTCATTGCCGACGGGATTGATGCCCGCGTGATGCGCGGATTTTACCAAGAGGCAGGTTCGTTCGGACGGGCATTATGATCGGCGCAACGCAAATCCACTCTGCTATGATCGCCTGGCCGTGGCCGGCACGGAGCCTGGAACATGATGCCTGGACGACAAATGCGCAGGAAGATGATGATTTTCATAACCGCAGTCGTGGTGGGAGTGCCCGTCGCGGTGGTACTGGCAGGACAAATGAATTTGCTTTCCGGCACATCGCCTGGCGATCTCGGTGTACGCAACGGGATGCTGAAGGCACCTGGCCCGGATACGCAGAATGTCGTATCCAGCCAGGCTTCACTGCATCCGCATCAACCGAACCACGTCATCGCTCCACTTCAGTTTTCCGGCGACCCGTCCGCGGCCTTCGCGAAGCTGAAAAAAATTGTCGCCGGCATGGACGGAGCAACCGTCGTGGTGTCGGAACCCCGATATCTACGGGCGGAATTCCGGACGAAGTGGCTGCGATTTGTCGATGATGTGGAATTTGTTGTGGACACGGGCGGCGGTGTCATTCATATGCGCTCGGCGTCGCGGCTTGGGCGGCGGGACTTCGGCGTGAATCGCGCCCGGCTCGAAGCGGTGAGGGCGGCATTCGATGCGACATAAATTCGGCAATGCCGTGCGGCTGGCGCTGGCCGCAGCATGCCTTTCGCATCTGTCCGTATCCGCGATGGATGCCGCATGCCGGCATGACGGCGCCACCAGCCCGCTCGGTAACCGGATCGCCGACCTTGCCGTCCGCGAACATCGTGAATTCGGCGGGCATCGCATCGATGCGAACGGTTATCTGGTTCGCTTCGGCGCGGTGGAGTCGGAAACGGAATTGTTGCTGAACCCGGAATCAGGCCGCCGCTCGGCGGAAACACCGGGGCGCTTCGCCTGGCGGCGTGTATGGGAATACTGGGTGACGCTCAACAGGAAGGTCCCGGGCGAGACTGCCGACCGCAAGATCGTATTTGTACCCGGCCTGCTGGATGATCCGGCGTCGCAGGCGCCGGCCAGGGAACAGGCGCTCGGCACCTTGCTCCCGGAACTGGACAAGCACCAGGGTGCCGCCGGTACTGCGCTGCGTGAGGCGGCCGTGCGTGCCGCCCTGAACGACTCGCCCTGGTCCGCAGCCTTCATTTCCTACCTGATGCACCACGCCGGCCTCGCGGAACAGCAGTTCCGCTATTCATCGACGCATTCGTATTACATCACGCCTGCCTTCGAGTCGATGCAAAACTACGCCTACCATGCCTGCGACCCGCATCGCGCGAGACCGCGCGTGGGCGACTTGCTGTGCTATTCGCGCAGCAATCCACCCTTGAAAAGTTTTTCGGCGTGGCAGGCGGCGGTCAGGGCGGCCGGTTTTATCACCGCATCGCATTGCGACGTGGTGGTTGAGGTTGACATCCCGGCCCGCAAGTTCGACACCATCGGCGGCAATGTGATGCAGTCGGTAACGCGGCGGACGTTGAAACTGAATGAAGCCGGTGTGCTGTCACGCAGTCATCGTGTCATCGAAACCGGCCGGTCCAGCGAAACTGATTGCTCCCTGCGGCAGAAATGCCGCCGTCAGGATTTCAACCGCCAGTATTGGGGCGTGCTGCTGCGCTTGAAATGATTCCGCAAACACGACGGCACGGCGTTTTATTCCCACCCGCGCGATCGCTCTTTTCGGGGTTGATTTGCTTGCGTACGTTGTCGAAAAACCTTACATGTGCAAGCGATTCGCTCATGTTCAAACCTGCGCCGTGACCGAAGTCATTGATGTTGCACGAGAAAATAATCTATCGATCGTTGGCACCGATATTGCTAAGAGAGAACTGTTGCACAAATCTCAACCACTTAGCCCAAGAAGATGTGCTGCTTGGACTCTATCCAACCGCTTTTCAGAATCGATATGAAAAAATTAATCTCCTCTGCAGTGTTTTCCATCGCAGCCTTGGCTGCCGGCGCTGCGCAAGCCATCCCATCCCTCAGCTTCATCATTGATGGCGATACGTTCAACAATCCGTATTCGATTACGAATAATTCGACTGGCGGGGAAACAGTAACCCGATTCAGCCTCAATCTCGGGACCATCCCATCCGGCGGCCCATACTGCTTCGATACCGCCAACGGCGGCCCCTGCAATCCCAGCCCTCAAAGCCCAACTCCGTTTTCGGCAGTCGGTGCTACAGGCACCACGACAGGTCTGATCGCGCCGGTTATCGTTGCCGACGGTGCGCAGATCCTTGATCTGTTTTTCAATGATTTTGATTCCGGCGAAACATTCAGCTGGAATATCGATATCGACAGTGCAAGCACATTCTCCACATTCGGCAATGATTTGATCGGTGCAACCGCATTCGTCGACTTCTCGAATGGTCAGCGTCTGATCGGTTCGCTCTTCGCCGTCGCCGGCAACCCGGATGCTTCCCAATTCACCGTCACTGGTATCGTTCCGACCACCGGTGTTCCGGAGCCAAGCACAATGGCATTGATGGCGCTCGCCGGCCTGGCTTTCCTGCGCCGCAGGAAGGTCTGAGTCCGGAACGCTTTCCCGAACGGGAATTGGTTCTAAAGTAAAAAGTGCCGCGTTGATCGCGGCACTTTTTCATTGGGCACCGTGGTTGCCGGTCAACTGCAGCAGCAGTAGTCAAACACCCAGATAGCCCACCAGTTGCTCCGGCGATGCCATCAGCGCCGCGGATTCACCTTCAAGCACGATCCGGCCCTTTTCCAGCACGACGGCAAGATCGGTGTGCGCCAGTACGGCCCGGTAGTTGCGATCGACGATCAGGGTACTGATACCTGTTTCGCGGATCTGCGAAATCACCCGCCAGATTTCCTTCACGACGAGCGGTGCAAGTCCCTCAGTCGCTTCATCCAGAATCAGCAGGTCGGGATTTGTCATCAGCGCACGGCCGATCGACAGCATCTGCTGCTCGCCGCCTGACAATTGCTGGCCGCCGTGGTCAAGCCGCTCCTTCAGCCGGGGAAAGGTATCGAGCGCCCTTTCGAAGGTCCAGTCGCGGCGACCGGACGGACCCGGCCGGGCGCTCATGATCAGGTTTTCACGCACCGACAGGTTGGGGAAAATGCCGCGGCCTTCCGGCACATATCCGATCCCGAGACGGGCCATTCTTTCCGGCGCCTGCCCCGTCACATCCCTGCCATGCCACACAACCTTGCCGGATGCAGCGGGAACGAAGCCCATGACCGATCGGATCATCGTCGTTTTGCCCATGCCGTTGCGGCCCAGCAGGCCGACCGCCTTGCCGGCCGGGATCTGCAGGTTCACGCCCTGCAGGATGTGGCTGTCGCCGTAATAGGTGTTCAGTGATGTGATCTGCAGCACGATGGAGCCTTGGTTCAGGTATGGGCATCGCCCAGGTATGCGACGTGGACCGCGGGGTTGTTGCGGATCTGTTCCGGGGCATCGCTGGCGATCACCTCGCCGTTGACCATGACGGTGATGCGGTCGGCGACGCGGAACACGGCATCCATGTCATGCTCGACCAGCAGCACGGCATGGGTCTGCTTCAGGCGTGCCAGCATGTTGAGCATCCGGTCGGTTTCTTCCGCGCCCATGCCTGCGAGGGGCTCGTCAAGCAGCAGGACACGCGGGCGGGTCGCCAGGCACATCGCGATCTCGAGTTGTCGCTTGCCGCCGTGGCTCATGCTGCCGGCATTTGCATGGGCGGCATCCGCGAGGCCGGTCGCTTCCAGTGCTTCATGCGCGATGTCATTGCTGGCAGCGCATTCGCGCGCCGATTCCCAGATATTCCACGGACGCTGCAAGGCAGCCTGCGCCGCCAGGCGGCAGTTTTCCAGCACGCTGAACGTCGGGAAGATGGTGGTGCGCTGGTAACTGCGGCCGATCCCAAGCCGCGCACGCCTTGGCTGGGGAAGCCGGGTGATATCCTCGCCGGCGAGCTGGATGCTGCCTGCCGATACCGGTATTTCGCCCGACAGCATGTTGATCAGCGTTGATTTTCCGGCACCGTTGGTCCCGATCACAGCATGGACCTGGCCGGCATGCAGGCTCAACGTCACCTTGTCCACCGCCGTCAGGCCGCCGAAGCGGCGCGTCAGGCCGGAAGCTTGCAGCAGAGCAGGGGCGTGCGTCGGGTTCATTTCTTCTCTCCATACGGACCGGCTTTTCCGCGCGCCGGCTTCCTGCCTACCGCATTGGCGAACCATTGTCCGATGCCGATCAGGCCGTGCGGCAGAAGGGCGACGAACAAGATCATGGTCAGTCCGAGCGTCAGTTGCCAGCGATGCGCGAACGCGCCGAAGATCGCTTCCGAGGCATAGAACTCCTTGAGCAGCACGAAAGCGACTGCGCCAATGACCGCGCCGCGGAAGCTGCCGAGACCGCCGAGGATGATCATCAGCAGCACCGCTCCCGATTCATGCCAAGACAACATTTCTGGGTTCACGAATCCGGTTTTCGTCGCTTTGATAAATCCGGCCAGCCCGGCAAGCATGCCCGCGATGACGAAGGCGGCGAGCTTGTAGTAATAGGTATTGAAGCCTGCGGCCCGCATGCGCTGCTCATTGACCCGGATGCCGGCGAGCGCGTGGCCGAAGCGCGAACGCTCGAGCATCGCCAGGAATCCATAGGTGGCCGCCAGTGTCCCCAGCGCGAAAAAATACAGGTGGCCGCTTTTGTCGAGGTCGATCAGCGTCTTGCCGCCGACTTCGAGGGCCGGCCTGAGCGTGAGGTAGATGCCGTCGCTGCCGCCGCCGATCGGCGTATCGTGGACCACGAAGTAGGCCATCTGGGCGAAGGCCAGCGTCACCATGATGAAATAGACACCCTTGGTACGCAGACTGAGTGCGCCCACGGCGAGCGCATAGACGCCAGCGCCCAGAACGGCGAGCGGCAGCAGCACGGCGATCGAGCCGGCGGCCGCATCCGGCGACAGCCGGGCGGTGACGTAGGCGGCAATGCCGAAAAACGCTGCATGCCCGAGGCTGATCAGCCCGGCCTTGCCGACCAGCAGTTCAAGGCTGAGGGCGAAGATTGCGTAGACGATGATCGTCAGTGCCAGGTCCTGCATGTAGGACGAGAGCACCGAAGGCAGCGCCGCCATTGCGGCGAGCACGAACACCGGGGCGAGCCAGCCCAGGCTGGAGCGCCGGGGCGTGCCGATGCGGGTGGCGGCGAGGGAAGTCGTGTTCATGTCAGTAGCCTTTGCTCTTCAGGCCTTCCGGACGCCAGATCAGGATCGCGGCCATCAAGAGGTAGACGCCGATGCCGCTCAATTGCGCGAAGAAAACCTTGCCGAAGGTGTCGACGAATCCCACCAGAAGCGCGGCGATCAGCGCTCCGGTAATGGATCCGATGCCGCCGATCACAACGACCACGAAGCAGATGATGAGGATATGGCCGCCCATGCCGGGATACACCGACGTGACGGGCGCGGCGATCATGCCGGCCAGCGCCGCGAGCGCGACGCCGGCGGCGAAGACGGTGCGGTAGAGCAGCCGGATGTTGATGCCGAGGCCGCGCACCATGTCGCGGTTGCTGGCGCCGGCCCGGATCATCATGCCGAGCTTGGTACGGTTGACGACGTAGTAGAGGCCGATCGCGACAACCAGGCAGGCCGCCGAGGCGAACAGGTTATAGATCGGATACGTCATCACGCCGCCCAGCGATATGCCGCCGGAAAGCCAGTCGGGCGCCTTGACGCCGTGTACCTCATTGCCGATCAGGATGCTGCGGCCTTCCTCGAACACCAGGATCAGCGAGTAGGTCATCAGGACCTGCTGCAAGTGATCGCGCTGGTACAGGTAACTGAAAAATACCCATTCGAGGAGGTAGCCGAAGATGGCCGCCAGCGCCACGCCGGCCAGAAGTTGCAGGATGAACTGGTCGCCGAAAAGCGGCGCGAGCGAGAAGGCGAGATAGGCGCCGATCATGTAGAAGCTGCCATGGGCGAGGTTGATCACGCCCATGATGCCGAAGATGAGTGTCAGTCCGCTCGCCACGAGGAACAGCAGCAGGCCGTACTGGATGGCGTTCAGGCACTGGACGAGGAAGGTTGGGAAATCCATGGGGCTTGTTGCCGGGTTAGTTGATGTGCGGCGGTCGGGTCAGCATCCAAACAGTCTCCCGCCGCACCGGGAGCATGGATTCTATTGCAGACAGTAAGCCGGAATTCCGCAGGGTGCGCCGGTCGCACCCTGCGAACTAAGGACTCGTCGTCGCCGGTATTACATCTTGCAGCCGCGTGCAGGATCAGCCAGCGATTTGATCGCAACGCCTTTCACTTCGTTGTTCTTGCCGTTCACCTGACGCAGGTAGATATCCTGCACCGGGTTCTGGGCAGCCGACAGGCTGAAGGTGCCACGCGGGCTGTCGATCTTCGCCTTGCGCATCGCTTCCTGCAACTGGTCCCGCTTGCTGATATCGCCATTGACCGCCTTCAGGCCCGTCGCCAGGAGCTGCGCCGCGTCGTAGCCTTGCACCGCGTACACATCGGCATTCGTCTTGAATGCCTTGGCAAACGCGAGCCGGAAAGCATTGTCGCGCGGGGTGTTGAGGTTGTCGGCGTAGTGCAGCGTGGTCAACATGCCTTGCGCCGCCTCGCCCTGCGCTTCCAGCGTGCCATCGGTCAGGAATCCGGGTCCGTACAGCGGGATGGTCTTGTTCAGGCCCGCCGCGACATAATCCTTGACGAACTTGACCGCGCCGCCGCCGGCGAAGAAGGCGTACACCGCATCCGGCTTTTGCGACGCGATCTGTGTCAGCAGGGCCTGGTATTCCACGTTGGGGAAGGGCAGCGTCAGATTGTCCGACACCTTGCCGCCGCCTTTTTCGAATCCCTCGGTGAATCCTTTGACGGATTCGTTGCCTGCCGCGTAGTTCCAGGTGATCGTCATCGCCCGCTTGTGTCCCCGCTCCGCGGCGACCTTGCCCATCGCGAATGCAGGCTGCCAGTTGCTGAAGGAGGTGCGGAAGATGTTCTTGGCGCACATCGCGCCGGTAATCACGTCCGCCCCGGCGTTCGGGACGATGAGCAGCGTGCCGGTTTCACGCGCCACCTTGGCCATGGCCAGCGCGACGCCGGAGTGCACGGTGCCGACCAGCACATCGACCTGGTCGCGCTTGATCAATTTGTTGACGTTGTCGGTTGCCTTCGCGGGATCGGATTCGTCATCCACCTTGAAATACTGGACTTCCCGGCCTGCCAGCTTGCCGCCCTGTTCGTCGACATGCATCTTGAAACCGTTTTCGATCATTGCTCCGAGGTTGGCGAAGGTCCCGGTGGCGGGCAGCATGAAACCGACCTTGATGGGGGCGTTGTTCTGCGCGGCGGCCTGTCCGGCCGCACCGAGGGTGGCGACCGCCAGTGCGGCGACGGTTAGCTTGAAAGTGGTTTTCACACATGTCTCCTTGCTTGTTGTTGGTAGGTACTTTACATCGAACGCAAAATAAAGCCGGCAACCGCTTTCATGGTGGCTTCAGGCTGGTCGCGGTGCGGCGAGTGACCGCAGTCCGGAATGACGACGAGTTCCGCCTGCGGTACCTTTCTCCGGATGCCGTAAATCTGTTCCAGGGTGCCATACTCATCATCGGCTCCCTGGAGGGCCAGTACAGAGCAGACGATGCCCGGCAATTCGGCCTCAATATTCCATGCCCGAAATGCCGGGTCAAGCCAAATGTCGTTCCAGCCCCAGAACGCCGAATCGACGTCGTCATGATAGCGTGCCAGACGCTCCCGCACGCCCTTGTGAAGATAGGCTTCGCGGGCCTCCCGGATGCTGTCGATGGTCAGATCCTCGACGAAGATGTGCGGCGCCGCCACCGCAATCCCGCTGACGCGTCCCGGGAACCGGGCGGCGTACAGCAGGCTGATGGACGCGCCGTCGCTGTGGCCGAACAGAAACGGCTTGTCGAGGCCGAGCCGGTCGAACAGGGTGGGCAGCACGTCATGCGCCTGCTGGTGCATGAAGTCCACCGGCCAGCGCTCTTCCTGTGGGCGCGGCGTGGAGCGGCCGTAGCCATAGCGCGAGAAAACCAGGCCGGTAAAGAGGTTGGCGGCGCAGAATTCGGCCGGGAAATCCTTCCAGAGGGCGATGGAGCCAAGACCCTCATGCAGGAAGACAACGACCGGATAAGCGGATTTACGGACGCCGACGAATTGATATTCAAGCCGTATCGGCCGGTCGCGCCATTGCAGTTCGGCGAAACGGGTGTCTCCGGTGTGCAGGTCTTGCGCCATCGTGTCGTTATCCCTGTGCCC
>NZ_DAIUCO010000222.1:0-9202 GCF_036846085.1 Noviherbaspirillum sp.
CTGGCCGCCGAGCTTGCCTTCCGTACCCACTTCCCGCGCCACCCGGGTCACTTCGGACGCAAAGGAACGCAACTGGTCCACCATGGTGTTGATCGTGTCCTTGAGCTGCAGGATCTCGCCGCGCACGTCCACCGTAATTTTTTTCGACAAGTCGCCGTTCGCCACCGCCGTCGTCACTTCCGCGATGTTACGCACCTGCGACGTGAGGTTACCCGCCATGGAGTTCACCGAGTCGGTCAAGTCCTTCCAGGTACCTGCGACACCCGGCACGTTCGCCTGCCCACCCAGCTTACCCTCGGTACCCACTTCCCGCGCCACACGCGTCACTTCCGATGCAAACGACGACAGCTGGTCCACCATCGTATTCGCGGTGGACGCAGCCAGCAGGAACTGTCCTTTCAACGGGCGGCCGTCAACATCCAGCGCCATGGTTTGGGACAGGTCACCTTTCGCGACGGCGCCGATCACCCGCGCCATTTCGGTCGTGGGGCGCACGAGGTCATCGATGAGGGTATTGACCGACCGCACGATCGTCGCCCAGCCACCGGCTACATTGAGCACCGCCGCACGCTGCGTGAGGCGCCCTTCCCTGCCCACCACGCGGCTGACGTCGGTGATTTCCAGAGTCATCTGCTGATTGGTTTCGAGGATGTCGTTCAGGGTATCGGCAATTTTCCCCGCCAAACCGGTCCAGTCGGACGGCATGCGCGCTGAAAAATCCCCTTTTTTCAATGCTGTTAACGCAGCGAGCAGTACCTTGACATCCAGTGCCTCGGCAATATTTGTTTTTGTGTCCATGCTAGCTCCCTAAGCGAACCGAATTATTGGAATTTGTTGTCTTCATGACATGGGAAGGAGAGGTGCCCGCATAAATCGCGAGCAAGCGGAACGAATCCGGCTGAAGAAGATGGATTGACACTGCAAGCCTTCAATAAGATTGTGACAAGCGCCGTCACGTGTTGTAACACGATTGCGTCAAATCAATGACTCTCCGGTATTTTCCAGCCAGACACATTGATTTTTCTCAAGTATGTTGTGTCTCTGGAATCACTGGGCATCATAGGAGATTCGTCCGGAGATGTCATCCCGGCAGCCGTCAGGCGCTCCCATTGCCCTGGCCGGCGCTACAGCAGCTTGACGATCTTGTTATTGCGCGTTTCCTTGCGCTTGCGTGGGCTGACCGCGGCTTCGACAGGTCCCCGCAAGCTTTCGACGCTTTCGCTGAGCTTTGCAAGTTCGGAATACACATCGGCCCGCGAATCGGACGTATCGGGGACCAGATTGGTGTTATCAATAGGGAGAGTCACGGTCAGCGCAGTTCCACGGTCCTGCCCGGTCTCAATCACCAGCTGGCCGCCGAGTGTGCTGATGCGCTCCTTGATGCCTACCAGCCCGAACGAGTTGGCTTTGCGGCGGCAGCCGGGGAATATGCCGATTCCGTTGTCCGCAACCTTCATCCGCAACAGGCTTCCGACCTGTTCAAGCTCGATGCGTGCCCGGGTTGCCTGCGCATGGCGCAATACATTGTTCAGGGACTCCTGCAGGATGCGGAACAGCGCCGTCGCACGGTTATCGTCCACGACCAGTTCTTCTTCCTGCATTGCCAGGTCGCACTCGATGCCGGTACGGCGCTGGAATTCCTTGACCTGCCACTCGATCGCCGCATTCAGGCCAAGATCCAGCACTGCGGGGCGGAGGTTGTTGATGATGGCCCGCATTGCTTTCATGGTGCTGTCGATGTGGTCGAGCACCGAATGCACTTTGCGGTTCAGTTTGGGATGCGTGGTTCCGGTACGCGCATGCAGCATCGAGATATCGATGCGCAACGCAAGAAGGTTCTGCCCCAGCTCATCATGGATTTCCCGTGCGATGCGCTTGCGTTCGTCTTCCTTGATGCGCTCCTGGTAGCTTGCCAGCTGACGCAATTCTTCCTGTGACTGGCGCAATGCCTCTTCGGCCTGTTTGCGTTCGTTGATATGTTCGAGGTCGAGCTTGCGCTGCTCCTGCAATTCGCTATTGAGCTTGGCCAGCTGTACCGTCTGATGCTGCAACTGCAAATTCTTTTTCGCCAGTTCGACGAATACCGCAACCTTGGTCTGCAGGATTTTTGGAATGATGGGAGTGAACAGATAGTCCACCGCGCCTTTTTGATATCCCTTAAGCTTGTTGATCTCGTCGGCGAAATGTGCCGTCACGAAAATGATGGGCACCGATGCGGACCTTGGATGGGAATGGATTGCTTCCGCTGTTTCGAACCCGTCCATGCCGGGCATGCTCACGTCTAGCAGGATCACCGCAAAGTCGTGATTGAGCACCTGGCGCAATGCTTCCTCGCCTGACTTTGCAATCACGACCTCGTACTGGTTTTCACCGCTTGAATACGTCAACAAGCTGGACAGCGCAAGCAGGCTGGCGGAATCATCGTTGACAAGGAGGACTTTAGGAATAAGCAATTTTTATCGATGCAGCAAAAATTAACAGTGCGGATACCGGCACAAAATGCGAAAGACGGATTATCGCACTTTGAATTACCAAAAGTGCGTCCGGCCTTTTTGTTACCGCCAGTTGGTTTTCAAGCGGAAGCCTTTTTATTTTGGTCTAAAACGGCGTCCGGGAACAACAATTATGCAAGGAAAATTGTAGCGGTTTGTGACTATTTCTTTTGATTAAAAAACTCATCATCATGTCTTACTGGCATCGATTCTTGCGGTCAGAAAAGCAGACGGGCCGCAGAGCGGCCCGAATAGCTAGTGAATCGACATATTCATACTCAAAGGAAGTCAGCTCTGCTTCGCATTCACTTGTGTCATCAACGGCTGACGGATCCCGCTTTCGAGCCATTTTCGGATACGCGCAGCGTCCGCAATGCGGGAATACTTTCCCTTCGAATCAAGGAAAATCATCACGACCGGACGGTTTTCGATGCGGGCCTGCATGACGAGGCAGCGCCCCGCTTCCGAGATATAACCCGTTTTCTGCAATCCGATATCCCAATCGTCGTCCATCACCAGCCGGTTCGAATTCACGTAATGCACGAGATGGGCTCCGGTATCCACCGCATACTTCGGATCGGTGGAATATGTACGGATGATGGAATGCTGATAGGCGGCAAAGACCAGTTTGGCAAGGTCGTTCGCACTCGCCACGTTGCCGCTGGACAAACCAGTGGAATCAACGAAGCGGGACGTATGCATGCCGAGCGCCTTTGCCTTCGCATTCATCGCCGAGACAAAGGCAGGCAATCCGCCCGGATAATGACGGCCGAGCGCTGATGCGGCGCGGTTCTCCGAACTCATCAGTGCGATATGAAGCATGTTTGCCCGCGTCAGCTGGGCACCGATGCGCAAACGGGAACCGCTGTTCTTTTCGCGGTCGATATCATCGTGCGTGACCTCAAGCATCTCTTCCAGGTCCTGGCGCGCTTCCACGACGACGAGTGCGGTCATCAGTTTCGTCAGCGATGCGATCGGCAACGCCACATTCGAATTTTTTTCGAACAGCACTTCGGAGGTATTCTGATCCATCACGAGTGCAACGTTGGATTGCAAGGCAAGGGGATCGCGCGTGAGATGGAGACCCGCGATATCGCCGGCGGTAAACATTGGCGCAGGGGAAGGAACGACCGCAGCGTAGCGTACCCGCTTCTCCACAACCTTCGGCGAGCTCCTGCTGTCGCGCGAGGCTGCCAGGCTTTTGCTTTGTCGTTTGATTTTACCGGACGCCTTGGCGACCTTCCGACGCGAATCGACCGACACTTTGGCAGCGCTGCGTTCTTTTGCCGAAGCGCTTGAGCGGCGTGCAGCAACGGCAGGCTTGGCGGCGGCAACAGGCTTGGCTGTGGTTTTGGTTTTCGACGCCGCCTTTTTTTGCGCCGGTTTCTTCGCAGCCGAAGAGCCCTCGGCATGGACGGCCGGAACCACGAAAACCAACGCACACAATGATGCGACTATTCGCAGCGCGGACCTGATCATCTGCACTTCCCCCCTTAATTCTTGCAAGCGGCAATTATATCTTGCAGTCTAGCAAAATAGTGAAAATCAGCAAGGGAATTAAGTAGTTAGCGCAGAGAATTAAACAACTTTCTTAGAAAAAACTGATGAAAATCAATCCGCATTTATATTGCACCGTGACCCGCAAATGCGAATTGATCAAAGTCATAACGCAGCCGCAATCGCCTGACCAAGGTCGGCCGTTCCAGCCGTGCCGCCGATATCGCGGGTGAAGGGCGCATTCTTCGGCCCCGCTTCCAGCACATTCTCAATCGCCTGCAATACTACCGCAGCCGCCTCCGGGTGTCCGAGATGCTCCAGCATCATCGCGCCGCACCAGATCTGGCCGATCGGATTGGCGACACCTTTGCCGGCGATGTCTGGCGCGGACCCGTGCACCGGCTCGAACAGGGATGGATACTTGCGGTCCGGATTGATGTTGGCCGACGGCGCGATCGCTATCGTGCCGGTACACGCGGGACCGAGGTCGGACAGGATGTCGCCGAACAGATTGGATGCCACCACCACATCGAACTGGTCAGGGCGCTGCACGAAATGGGCAGTCAGAATATCGATGTGGTACTTGTCCCACCTGACATCCGGATAGGCCTTTGCCATTTCGACCACACGTTCATCCCAGTACGGCATCGTGATGGAGATGCCGTTGGATTTGGTTGCGGAAGTGAGATGCTTTTTCGGACGCTTCTGCGCCAGGTCGAACGCAAACTTGAGCACCCTGTCGACACCGGTCCGCGAAAACACGCTTTCCTGGAATACGACTTCCCGGTCCGTGCCCTCATACATCTTTCCGCCCACCGATGAGTACTCGCCTTCGGTGTTCTCGCGGACCACGTAAAAATCAATGTCGCCCGCCTTGCGTCCGTCCAGTCCGAATCGGGCCAGCGGTGACGGGATGCCCGGCATCAACCGGCAGGGGCGCAGATTCACGTACTGGTCATAGTCGCGCCTGAACTTCAGCAGCGATCCCCAAAGCGATATGTGGTCGGGCACCGTGTCGGGCCAGCCGACTGCGCCGAAGAAAATCGCGTCGTGCCCGCCAATCCGGTCTTTCCAGTCGTCCGGCATCATCTGTCCGTGCCTGGCAAAGTAATCGCACGATGCGAAGTCGAAATGATCCCACTGGAAATCGATACCGAACTTGCGCGCGGCGGCATCCAGAACGCGGACGCCCTCTGGCACGGTCTCCTTGCCGATGCCGTCACCGGCAAGAACAGCGATGCGATGCTTGGTCATGATTGATCCTTTGGAAAACGCACTAACTCATTGAATGGTATTTGCGGCGCCGGGCGATATCCGGAACGCGTTACTCGTCGACGAACTTCACAAATCCGGAAACCGGCTCGCGCTCCGTGACCAGCGTATTTTCAATCCTGTCCGGATCGGCGTAACCGAGCGCCATTCCGCACACGAGCATTTCGTTCGCCGGCAGCTGCAGCACATCGGTGACGATGCGGTGAAACGGCGTGAAAGCGGCCTGCGGGCAGGTGTCCAATCCACGGCCACGGGCGGCGATCATGATACTTTGCAGGAACATGCCGTAATCCAGCCACGAGCCCTGCTCCATGATGCGATCGATGGTGAAGATCAGGCCGACAGGCGCATCGAAGAAGGTGTAATTGCGCCCATGTTGCGCATGCATGCCAGACTTGTTTTCCCGCGTCAGCCCTAGCAGCGAATACAGATCCCAGCCCACCTTGCGCCGGCGATCGATATACGGCGACACCCACTTGGTCGGGTAGTAAGGGTACTCTTCCGCATGCTTCTTGCCGCCTTCGGGATCGTTGTGCGCGCGCAAAATTTCGGCGGAAAGCCTTTCCTTGACCGCGCCTGTGAGTACATACACTTTCCAGGGCTGGGTGTTGGTGCCGGACGGTGCGCGCGCGGCGACGTCGAGCAGCGACTCGATATCCTCGCGCGCCACCGGCGTCGGCAGGAAGGCGCGGATGGACCGCCGCGATGTGATCGCCGCGTCGACGATCTTTTGTTCGGTTGTATTGATCATTGTTCTGGCACCTGGATGGTTTGCAGCAGTTGTCGCATGGCGTCGGGAATGGCACTCGGCTTGCGGGTGTCCCGGTCCACATAGACATGGATGAAATGGCCCTGCGCGGACGCGCGCTCCTCGTCATCCCGGAAAATCGCCACTTCGTAGCGCACGCTGGAATTGCCGAGCTTCGCGACGCGAAGACCGGCGATGATCCGTTCCGGGAATGCCACCGACGCGAAGTAATTGCACTGCGTCTCGATCACCAGTCCGATCACCTGGCTGCGCTCGATGTCGAGCACCCCCTTGCGGATCAGGAATTGATTGACCACCGTGTCGAACCAGCTGTAATACACGACGTTATTGACGTGCCCGTAGGCATCGTTGTCCATCCAGCGCGTCGTGATGTCATGAAAATGCTTATAGTCGCTCCGCTTGTTTGGCTCTGCCCTCATCCGATCTCTTTCCTTATTTTTTAACGACCAGCGCCACGCCGATCACTGCCAGCACCATGCCGGCCATGCCAATGATACTGAAGGCTTCGCCAAACATCATCCATGCCATCACCGCGGTCGTCGGTGGAGTGAGATACAGCAGGCTGGTGACCTTGGTGGCGGCGCTTTTGCGGATCAGCGCGAACAATAAAAAGATCGCACCGATCGACAGCGCCAGTACCGACCAGAGCAAGGCGCCGATGAAGCTTGGGGTCCACTGCACCGTGTCAAGTGCCGGGCCGAAACCTTCGAGTGCCACGGCAAACGGGAGAATGACCGCGATCGATGCGGCGAACTGGATCACGGTGCCGGTGCGCAGATCAAAGCTCGCGCAATAGCGTTTCTGGTAAAGCGTGCCGACCGTGATCGACAGCAGTGCCATCACGCACAGCAGGATGCTTTGTGACGACAACCCGATCAGCGAGATCTTGTTGGCCACCACCAGGGCGACGCCGCACAGTCCAAACAGCAGGCCCACCCATTGCCGGCCCCGAACCGTCTCGCCGACCAGCGGTGCGGCGAATGCGGTGAGAACCGGCTGCAAGCCGACGATCAGCGCCGACAGGCCGGCCGGCATCCCCAGCTTGATCGCACACCAGACCCCGGCCAGATAACCCGCTTGCACCAGGATGCCGGCTACCGCGATGTGACGCATGCGGCCGACCGGCCAGGGGGCGCGCATCAACAGCACGATGGGCAGCAGGACCACCAGCACGCTGATGAAACGCAGCAGCAGAAACGTCAGCGGCGGCGCATAGGGCAGGCCGAACTTCGCAACCACGAAGCCGGTGCTCCATATCAGAACGAACAGATACGGCATTGCGGATATCCACGGGCTTTGCGGGGTTTCAGCGGCGGTGAGGTCGACGGATGCGGAGGAAGTCATGGTTATTTCATGGTGGACGCGCCACCTGCGTATTGGGAAGCAAGGGCAATAGTCTGCACATGCACATCGACGGTGTCTTGGATGTTCTTGCCGTAACCCCCGGCCATCGCGATGGCTACAGGGATGGTTCGTGCACGGGCGGCGTCCAGCACCATGCGATCACGGGCGGCCAGCCCGTCCTTGGTCAGCTTCAAGCGGCCCAACCGGTCGCCCTCGTGCGGGTCGGCGCCCGCGAGGTAAATAATCAGTTGCGGCGAGAAGCGCCGGAACAACTCGGCCAGCGCGCCTTCCAGTGCATCGAGATACAGGTCGTCGCCGGTCCCGTCGGGCAGCGCGACATCCAGGTCGCTGGCTTCCTTGCGGAACGGATAGTTGCGCTCGCCATGAAGCGACAGGGTAAAGACCGAATCGTCATCGGCAAGGATGGATGCGGTGCCGTTGCCCTGGTGTACGTCGAGATCGACGATCGCCACCCGCTTCACCCTTCGTTCGGCCTGCATTAGCCTGGAGGCGATCGCGGCGTCGTTGAACACGCAGAACCCTTCGCCATGATCGGCATAGGAATGATGCGTGCCACCGGCAAGGTTGACCGCCGTGCCGTCGGCAAGGGCGGCACGGCAGGCTGCAATCGTGGCGCCGGCGGACCGGCGCGAACGTTCCACCATCTCGGGCGACCATGGAAAGCCTATGGCTTTCTGCTCTTCCGCCGACAGCCTGCCTTCGGAAACCTTACGGATGTAGTCGGGATGGTGAGCCAGCGCCAGCACGCCATCGGTGGTATGGGGAGCCTCGTGAACCTCGATGCTGTCCGCCACGAGGGGCAGTGTTTCCCGGACCAGCCGGTATTTTTGCATCGGAAAGCGATGCCCCTGCGGTAGCGGCAGGACAAAATGGTCGCTGTAAAAGGCTTTCAAAGGGAAGGCGGGGCTGGAAATGACCCGGGCGAGTTTAGCATGCGCCTGAGACGAGCGAAGGTGACGCTCGACGGACGCCAAGCGGCGGAAAATCGCTGCATTTGCCGTCATCAACACGCTTGTAACCTGCCGGAAACATTGAATAAAAACGTTGACTTACAAAAATTAATCCTTAAAATGCGGTTTGTTGCGACGCACAAAAGAAGGCTGGCAGTAATCATTGATGTTCACTTCCTGCGCGCTATGTTCGACCCCTGTTGATCAACCGATTTTCTCCAAGGAGAGCCCATGTTTTCGATTCCCGAGCAATTTTCCGCAGCAACGAAATCCAGCTTTGAAGCACAGCTGGCACTGATTACGACCCTGAGCAACAAGACATTCGAAGGCGTCGAAAAGATCATCGACCTGAACATCACCGCCGCCAAGTCGTCCCTGGAAGAGTCCAATGCTGCAATGAAGCAATTGTTGACCATCAAGGACCCGAAAGAGTGGATCTCGGCCAGCGCCGCCCAGGCACAGCCGAATGCTGAAAAAGCCCTCGCGTATGGCCGTCACCTCGCTTCCATCGCATCCGGCGTTCAGGCTGAATACAGCAAGGCAGCCGAAGCACAGATCACCGAAGCCAGCCGCAAGATGCTGGAACTGGTCGAAGAAATCACCAAGAACGCACCAGCCGGCTCCGAAAATGCCGTCGCCATGCTGAAATCCGCCATCGGCAATGCCAGCGCAGGTTACGAGCAGTTCACCAAGACCACAAAGCAGGCCGTCGAGACGATCGAAGCCAACGTGAACACGGCCGTCAGCCAGTTCACCCAGCCGGCTGCCAAGGCTGCCGCAGCCCGTACCACCAAGAAGTAATTCGTTTCAAACCGCTGCCGAATGCGTGCGGCCGGCCAATAAAAAGCCCCGTTTTT
>NZ_DAIUCO010000223.1:0-9017 GCF_036846085.1 Noviherbaspirillum sp.
TGTCGCCATCGCGAACACCTGGTCGGTGCCGCCCGCCAGGTCGGCGGCAAAAAAGGCAATGATGGTCAGCCCGATGACGAGCACGATCATTTGGATGAAGTCGGTCCATGCCACGGCAAGGAAGCCGCCGATCACGACATAGATGAGCACGGCAAGGGTGCCGACGATCATGCCCGCGGTTTCCGACATGGCGCCATTGGTCAGCACCGAAAACACCAGGCCGAGCGCCGTGATCTGCGCCGCAACCCAGCCGAGGTAGCTCAGGATGATGGCAACGGAACAGAACACTTCCACCCCTTTGCCATAGCGCTGGCGGTAGAAATCACCGATCGTCAGGAGGTTCAGTTTGTACAGCTTGGCGGCGAAGAAGATGCCGACCAGTATCAGGCAGGTGCCGGCGCCAAACGGATCCTCGACAATGCCGCTGAGCCCGTCCTGCACGAATTTTGCCGGGATGCCCATGACCGTCTCGGCGCCGAACCAAGTCGCAAATGTGGTCGTTATCACCATGATCAACGGCAGGCTGCGGCCGGCAATGGCGAAGTCGCTGCTGTTCTTGATCCGCGTGCCCGCCCATACACCCAGCGCAAGCGTGCCCAGCAGGTACAGCACGACAAAGGTAATCAGCGTGTAGTTCATGAAAGTATGCTCCGCATGGAAAAACCGGCTATCGGGAATGAATGGCGGCGAATGTGCTTGCCTTCACCGGAAAGCTTTCCGGCAATTTTTCGGGATTATAGCCGTACATGCCGGTCGGAACTGCATGGAAATTCGGTGGAAAGCCAGACTCAGCCGGACAGGCGTTGCCATATCTGCCAACGCTCCTTGCCGGCGAATACCGGCAAGGAATCCGGCACCGGCTCATCGGCGACGCAAACGAAGTGCGGCAGCAATAATGCCTCCAGGTCCTCCCGCACGATACCGAACGGAGGGCCCTTGAGCGGATCGCCGAAAAAGAAAAAACCAGCCAGCAATGCGCCCGGCGGCAGCAATTCGGCCCAGCGCGCGGCGACGGCGGGGCGCATGCGCGGCGGCAACGCACACAGGAAGGCGCGTTCATAAATCAGGTCGATCCCGTGTTCCGGCGTGAAGGTGAAGAAATCCGCCTGCTTCACATGGTCACCCCGAAGGCCCAGCTTCTTTCGCGCCGCCTCCACCGCAGCTGCTGAAAAATCGATACCGGTAACCTCCCAGCCGGCCTCCGCAAGGCAGGCGACTTCATAGCCGGTACCGCACCCGGGAATGAGGGTCGAACGAGGCTTCGCGGACTGCGCAACGAATTGCCGCAACTGCTGCGGTACGTTGCCGAGGTCCCATGGCATGAATTCCTGCTCGAAGCGTTCCGACCAGAATGTGGGTTGCGACGGATCCCGCGATTCGAATTCAGGCATGGGCGCAGACTCGTTCAAGGTTCATGAAGATCACCATGCATATCGCGTCCAGCGTAGCAACAACTGCGCCACCACGATGCCGCCGGCAAGGCCGATCCCGAAATAGATGCCGATGCTCAGGAGCATGTTGGTACGCCGCTGTTCGGCGAGCACCTGCTTCAGCAGTTCGCCGGTCTGCAGTTCAGGCCTTGCCGCCTGCGCGCTCAACACCTGGTGCGCGAGGCGCGGCAGTTCCGGCAGGATCTGGTTATAACGCGGCGCTTCTTCCTTGAGATGCTGGATGAGGCCGCGCCAGCCGATTTGTTCGCTCATCCAGCGCTCAAGGTAGGGCTTGGCGGTTTTCCAGAGGTCGAGGTCGGGATCGAGCTGGCGGCCGAGGCCTTCGATATTGAGCAGGGTTTTCTGCAGGAGCACCAGCTGCGGCTGCACCTCGACATTAAAGCGGCGCGACGTCTGGAACAGCCGCAGCAGCACCTGTCCGAAGGAGATGTCGCGCAACGGGCGGTCGAAGATCGGTTCGCAGCAGGCGCGCACCGCCGATTCGAGCTCGTCGACGCGCGTTTCCTTCGGCGCCCAGCCTGATTCGATATGCGCTTCGGCGACGCGCTTGTAGTCGCGCCGGAAAAAGGCGATGAAATTCTGCGACAGGTAGTCCTTGTCGAAGTCGGTCAGTGTGCCGACGATGCCGAAATCGAGTGCGATATAGCGTCCGAAGGTCGCCGGATCGATCGACACCTGGATGTTCCCCGGATGCATGTCGGCATGGAAGAAGCCGTCGCGGAAGACCTGCGTGAAGAAGATTTCGACGCCGTCACGTGACAGCTTTTTCAGGTCGATGCCGGCCTCGATCAGCCGCTCGGTCTGGGAAATCGGGATGCCGCGCATGCGTTCCATCACAATGACCGCCGTCGAGCAGTAGTCCCAGTACATCTCCGGCACGGCCAGCAGGTCCGAGCCCTGGAAATTGCGGCGCAACTGGCTGCCGTTGGCTGCCTCGCGCATCAGGTCGAGTTCGTCGTGCAGGTATTTGTCGAATTCGGCCACCACTTCCCGCGGCTTCAGTCGCCTGCCGTCGGCCCATAGCCGTTCCACCCATTCGGCGGCGATCTGCATGAGCGCAATATCCTTCTCGATCGACTTTTTCATGCCGGGCCGCAGCACCTTGACCGCGACTTCCTTGCCGTTTTTCAGGACCGCGAAATGCACCTGGGCGATCGACGCGGAAGCAACGGGCACCCGCTCGAACTGGGCAAACAGGTCGTCCGGGTGGGCACCGA
The DNA here is from genome assembly GCF_036846085.1 of Noviherbaspirillum sp. Taxonomy (NCBI): domain Bacteria; kingdom Pseudomonadati; phylum Pseudomonadota; class Betaproteobacteria; order Burkholderiales; family Oxalobacteraceae; genus Noviherbaspirillum; species Noviherbaspirillum sp. The sequence goes on from NZ_DAIUCO010000223.1 coordinate 2,669, forward strand.
GGGATTTGCGGATCTGGGCGATGGCGAGATCGGAGTCGAACGGCGGCACCCGGTCCTGGAGCCGGGCGAGTTCATCGGCAATGTCCGCCGGCATCAAATCACGCCGGGTCGACAGCACTTGTCCGAACTTCACGAAAATCGGCCCGAGGTCTTCCAGCGCCTGCCTCAGGCGCATGCCGCGCGGATTCGACAGGTCGCGCCAGAACATCAGGCGCGCGATCATCTTCGCTATACCCGGCCGTGCCAGTCCGGAGATGGCGATGTCGTCCAGGCCGTATCGGATCGCCACCCGCATGATCTTGGCGACTCTCAGCAACCGGAACAGCATCAGCCGCGTCCCTCCAGCTTTTCGATCCGTTTGCCAAGCCGCTCGACATCGTCGCGCAGCCTGGCGACTTCGCCGGCAAACTCATTCACGGCATGCGGTCTCACCAGCATCGGGTTCTCTTCAAGGAAGTATTCGGCCAGGTTTTCGGCCAGTTTCTGTTGGGTCGATTTTGCGGCATCCACCGTTGCCCTTGCGCCGGAGACGATGCGGGCCGCGGCAATATCGCCGAACAGCCTGCTCAGGTCTTCTTCCGCCTCCCATTTGAGGGATTGCGAAAGCTGGGAGATGGTATTGGCGAAATCCGCGTCCCCTTCCACCCGCACATAGGAAAAGGCACGATCCCGGTGTTGTGCGATCAAGGGCAGATCGGCCGGCTTGGCGCGGATGGTAACGTTGATCGCTTCCTCGGCGGAGGCGGGTTCCAGCATGCCGTCCGGCGCGGCTTTCACGCAAACCGCCACGATGCCCGCGTCCAGGCATGCCACCTTGCCCGCATGCGCGGCAAGCTTCTCGCGTGCCCAGGGTTCCCGGGCCAGCAGATGATTAATGGTGGAGGAAAAAAGAGAAGAAATCATGGCGACAAAAAGAAAGCCGCCCGTGAATCATTCACGGGCGGCTTGAAGTTTATCAGTTTGCCGGCGGTTAATTCATCCGCCTTACGAGATTTGCTGAATTCCCGCCAGAATCCATCCGCCCTTGCCGGAAACGGGCTTGGACAGGTTCCATATTTCGGCAAACGGCGCCGCCGATGCATTCTCGTCTTCCTTGATCATGCCCGAGAACCGGACGCTCGCAAGATATTCATCGCCCAGTGTTTCCAGGCCCACCAGGTCGGCGTCGAGCGAAACGACATCGGTATGGTTGGACGACGCGCCGCGTTCCTGCAACTGCATTCTGAGCTCGGCGAACATTTCGGGCGTGGTGAATTCACGGATATCGCTGATGTCGGCCCGATCCCATGCCGCCTGCAGGCGGATGAAGTAGGTTTTCGCATGACGCAGGAAAGCCGGCACATCGAAATCCGCAGGGACCGCGACCGGCGCAACGGCTGCCGCGCCACCTGCCACCGCACTGCCGCCAGCCAGGGTATCGCCCTGGAAGGCAGCCGGCTGCATGGGTGCTGGCGGTTGCCTGTCGAGATGCGAGCCGATCTCGGGTGTACGGGCTGCCCCGTAGCCGCCTGCAAATGCAGGTTGCGCGCCGTTGTTGCCGTTCCTGCGACGCATGACCATCCGATAAATGAAGAATGCCGCTGCGGCGAGCAAGGCCACCATCAGCATGGTGCTGATGACGCTTGCCAGTGCGCCGCCGATGCCCAGATGCGACAGCAATGCGCCCAATCCGAGACCGAGCAATGCCCCGCCGAGAATGTTCCGCCACGGGCTGGGCGGCTTCGGCGCCTGCGCACCGGGTGCTGCCTTTGCCTGGCTGGCATTGGGTGCCTGGGACTGGTTCGGCGTGGATTGCATCGGCGCCTGCCGGCCGGCGCTTTGGGATTGCTTGCCGAAGGATCCGCCACCGCCCATCCGCTTTGCATCAGCGTCCGTCACAACCACGGACATGGAGCTGAACGCGATCATCATGGCAATCAGATACTTTTTCATAAGTTCTCCTAGAACTTGATACCGGTATGCAATGCCGCCACACCGGCTGTGAGGTTGAAGTACTCGACCCGACCCAGGCCTGCCGCCTGCATCATGCCTTTCAGTGTTTCCTGATCGGGATGCATGCGGATGGACTCGGCCAGATATTGGTAGCTTTCGCCATCGTTGGCAATGCGCTTGCCCAACCACGGCAATACGGAAAAAGAATACACGTCATACGGCTTTTGCAACGGTTCCCATACCTTGGAAAATTCCAGTACCAGCAGCTTGCCGCCCGGCTTCAGCACCCGTTGCATTTCGGCCAGCGCGGCATCCTTGTGCGTCATGTTGCGCAAGCCGAATGCAACCGTCACCCGGTCGAAATAGTTGCTCTGGAACGGCAGCTTCTCCGCGTCGCACAACAGCGTGGGTGTCATCACGCCCTTGTTCAGCAGGCGATCGCGACCTACCCGCAACATCGATTCATTGATATCGGTGAGCCAGACCTCGCCGCTCGGACCGGCCTGCCGGGCGAACGCCTTTGCAAGATCGCCAGTACCGCCTGCAATATCGAGAACCTTGAAGCCCGGCCGCACGCCGGCCTGGGCGATGGTGAATGTTTTCCAGAGACGGTGCAGGCCGGCCGACATGAGGTCGTTCATCACGTCGTACTTGCCCGCGACCGAATGAAAGACCTCGGCGACCTTGTGTACCTTGTCTTCTTCGGCAACTGTCTGATAACCGAAATGCGTCGTATTGGTCATGTCTGCGGTCTCGTCGATATGGACCGAAGATTATACATTTACGACAAGCGTCCCAAGCGCATAGTTCCATGCCGCAGTTCGCTGCGCGGAATGGAATCAGGCGCTGCGCTGCGCCATCAATGCTGGTGGCCGCAGCCGTGACCGCCTTGCGCCGGCGCTGACACGACGTCCCGCCCGCTTTCCCGGGTGTGGCCCGCCGCTTCCAGCCGCTGCAGGTAATCCTCCCAGAGCTCGGCCTGGTTCGCGCCCAGCCAGTACAGGTAATCCCATGCATAGATGCCGGTATCGTGGCCATCGGAAAAATGCGGCTGCACGGCGTAATTGCCGACCGGTTCCAGTGCCTCGAGCTGCACGTCACGCTTGCCGGTCTGCAACACCTCCTGCCCGGCGCCATGACCTCGCACTTCAGCGGATGGGGAATACACACGAAGCAATTCGAACGGCAGCGAAAAGGATGCGCCGTCGTCGAAAGCCACTTCCAGCAAACGCGACTGTTTGCGTACGGTCAGCGCCGTGGGATTGGGGGCCTGTGCTGCCTTTTTCTGGTGATCCATGATGAGAAGGCTTTCGGAAAGATAGCGGCGATGGCACGAGAATGTGCAGGATACCGCTAGGAAGAAAATTGACGAATGAGAGCGTTCTTTAATTCAGGCAACAGGGCTTGACGCTTCGCCAGGCCGTCCGGTGTGCCCGGACGCTGGACTTGCGCCCATATCGGACCTGGAAAATGTGCATCATCGTCGAAACGCGGGATCAGGTGCCAATGCAGATGCGGCACCATGTTCCCGAGACTGGCGATGTTCATCTTGGCAGGCGCCATGACCGCCCGGATCGCCGATTCCACCTTCCAGACCGCCTGCATCAATAACTCACGTTCCGAAAGAGGCAGGTCGGTCATTTCCCGGACATGCGCATTCCATATCACCCGGCAGAAGCCCGGATAACCAGGGTCATCCACCAGCACCACCCGGAAGGCGTCCTGCCGGCAGACGACCTCGCCGCCCGCCTGAACGCACAGTTCACAGGATGCCTGGGTGTTCATGCTCTACACCAATACCCGTTCTATACCGCCGTTGTTGGCGCGCGCCACGTAGTCGGGCATCCAGTTCTCGCCGAGCAGGTACTTCGCCATTTCCACCACGATGTAATCGGCGGTGGTACCGGAATCCTCGTTGTACCGGGACAGGCCCTGGAAGCAGGAGGGGCAGGACGTGAGGATCTTCACGTCGCCGGTGAACCCGCCATCCCGCAGCTTGTCCGCGCCCTTGCGCATCTCCTCCTCCTTGCGGAAGCGGATTTGCGTCGACACATCCGGACGGCTGGCAAACAAGGTGCCCGACTCGCCACAGCAGCGATCATTTTTCTCGATCTTCTGCGCATCGGCGGTCGTGATCAGCGCATTCACGGTCTTCAATGGATCCTGCTGCTTCATCGGGCTGTGGCAGGGGTCGTGATACATGTAGCGCACGCCGCCGACGCCTTCGAGGCGGACGCCTTTTTCGAGCAGGTATTCGTGGATGTCGATGATCCGGCATCCCGGGAAGATCTTGTCAAATTCATATCCCTGCAACTGATCGTAGCAGGTGCCGCACGACACCACCACCGTCTTTATGTCGAGGTAATTGAGCGTATTGGCCATGCGATGGAACAGCACGCGGTTATCCGTCATCATCTTCTCGGCCTTGTCGAACTGGCCGGCCCCACGCTGGGGATAGCCGCAGCAGAGATATCCGGGCGGCAGCACGGTCTGCACGCCGACGTGCCAGAGCATCGCCTGCGTCGCAAGACCCACCTGCGAAAACAGCCGCTCGGAGCCGCATCCCGGGAAGTAAAACACCGCTTCCGTGTCAGCAGTGGTTTTCTTCGGGTCGCGGATGATCGGCACGACCTTGTCATCTTCGATATCCAGCAAGGCGCGCGCCGTCTTCTTCGGCAGGTTGCCCGGCATCTTCTTGTTGATGAAGTGGATGACCTGTTCCTTGACGGGCGGCTTGCCATGGGTGGCAGGCGGCGCCTTGGTCTGCTTCTTCGCGAACTTCTTCAGCACATCATTGGCCATCCGCTGCGCCTTGTAGGCCACACCGGTCATCGCCGCGCGGGCGGTATTGATGGTGGCCGGGTCGGTCGCATTGAGGAAGAACATCGCACCGGCGGTGCCGGGATTGAATGACTTCTTGCCCATCTTGCGCAGCAGGTTGCGCATGTTCATCGACACGTCGCCGAAGTCGATATCGACCGGGCACGGCGTCTCGCACTTGTGGCAGACGGTGCAATGGTCGGCGACATCCTCGAATTCTTCCCAGTGCTTGATCGACACGCCGCGCCGGGTCTGCTCTTCGTACAGGAAGGCTTCGACCAGCAGCGAGGTAGCGAGGATCTTGTTGCGCGGGGAATACAGCAAATTGGCGCGCGGCACATGGGTTGCGCAAACCGGTTTGCATTTGCCACAGCGCAGGCAGTCCTTGACGCTGTTGGCGATCGCGCCGATATCGCTCTGCTGCATGATCAGCGATTCATGCCCCATCAGGCCGAACGACGGCGTATATGCATTGCGCAGGTCGGCAGCCAGTTCCGGCAGGTTCAGCAGCTTGCCCTTGTTGAAGCGCCCTTCCGGATCGACACGGCGCTTGTAGGCGCGGAAGTCCGTCATCTCGTCATCCGTCAGGTATTCCAGCTTCGTGATTCCGATACCATGTTCGCCGGAGATCACGCCGTCGAGCGAACGGGCCAGCACCATGATGCGCGCGACCGCTTCGTGCGCCACCTGCAGCATTGCGTAGTTGTCGGAGTTGACCGGGATGTTGGTGTGCACATTGCCGTCGCCCGCGTGCATGTGCAGGGCGACGAAGACCCGGCTGCGCAATACCTGCTTGTGGATCGCGGTGCATTCATCGAGGATCAGCTTGAAGGCCGCGCCGTTGAAGATCTGGCGCAACTGCGCCCGCACTTCATTTTTCCAGGACACGCGCACGGTGCGGTCCTGCACGACGTGGAATACGGCGGCGTCCGGCTGTCTTGCAAGACGTTCGTCGAAGGTGGCTGCCAGCTTGTCGAGGCCGAGGACAGCCAGTTCGGATTGTGCGTCGCGCAGCGGCTTGTCGAGCTGCGTCAACAGATAGGACCAGCGCGCCTGCGTCTCTTCGATCAGCTGCTGCGCCTGGACCACCCGATCTTCAAGCAATTCGGCGGCGGGAATATCGTTGCCTTCCGCGTCGTCACTCTTGCCGAGAGGCAGATTGCCGGCGGCGAAAAACGACCGCAGTTCTTCCAGCAGCGCGAGCTTGTTCTGGATCGACAGTTCGATGTTGATGCGTTCGATGCCGTCGGTGTACTCCCCCATCCGGTTCAGCGGGATCACCACGTCTTCATTGATCTTGAATGCGTTGGTGTGTTTCGAGATCGCCGCCGTGCGGGCGCGGTCAAGCCAGAATTTCTTGCGCGCTTCCGGGCTGACGGCCACGAATCCTTCGCCGACACGGGTGTTGGCAATGCGGATCACTTCCGACGCCGCCTGGGCAACCGCGTTTTCGTCGTCGCCGACGATGTCGCCGAACAGGGCCATCTTCGGCAACACGCCGCGCTTGGATTTGGTGGCGTAGCCGACCGCACGCAGATAGCGTTCGTCGAGGTGTTCCAGCCCGGTGAGAATTGCGCCGCCCTTGCGGGTTTCGGCG
>NZ_DAIUCO010000224.1:0-8925 GCF_036846085.1 Noviherbaspirillum sp.
ATTGAGAATTACTCAATAGTTCAAACCGAGGGGGGGCGGTCGGTCGAACGGCAGGTGTCGCATTACAATTTGCCCATGATCATGGCCATCGGATTCCGGGTACGCAGCCCCCGCGGCACGCAGTTCCGGCGCTGGGCGGCGGCCGCCCTCTCCGAATATCTGGTGAAGGGCTTCGTCATTAATGACGAGCGCCTCAAGGACCCGGACGCGGACTATTTCGAGGAGCTGCTGGCACGCATCCGCGACATCAGATCCTCCGAAAAACTGTTCTACAAGAAAGTGCTCGATATCTACGCCACCAGCGTGGACTACGACCCGAGCGCAGAGGCCTCGCAGCTCTTTTTCCAGACCGTGCAGAACAAAATGCACTGGGCCGCGCATGGTCACACCGCCGCCGAGATAGTGGTAAAACGGGCTGACGCGAGCAAAGATAATATGGGGCTGACCGCCTGGGCAAACCAGTCCAAAGGTGGCCCACCACGCAAGACGGATGCTGTAATCGCCAAGAACTATCTAACAGCGGAAGAGCTGGAAGCACTAAACCGTATCGTCACTGCATATCTGGAATTTGCTGAGCTTCAAGCCATGAACCGCAAGCAAATGACAATGCGGGATTGGATCAGCAAGCTGGATGACTTCCTGCGTCTGGGTGACCGCGATGTGCTCACCCATGCGGGCCGCGTCACCGCCGAGATGGCCAAGCTTAAAGGCGGGCAGGAATACGACCGCTGGCATACCCGTGCGATCAACGCGCCGAGCGCGGTCGAGCAGCATTTCATCGAGGCGACCGCAAAGGTGAAGAAGCTCGCCGCAGACAAGCCCGCCAAGGGCAAGGGTGGTGCGAAATGATTCCGGATGGGTGGCGTTCCAGCAAGATTGGCAAGATTGCTGAACCGATCACGAGTGGGTCTCGCGGCTGGGCGGCGTACTATGCTGATTCCGGTTCTCCCTTCATCCGCATCACCAACCTTCGTCGAACCTCCATATTGCCTGACTACGGCCCAATGAAATATGTGGCTCTGCCAGACGGCAGCAATGAAGGCCGTCGGACGGAACTGCGCCAAGGTGATATTCTCGTCTCGATAACTGCTGATCTAGGCGTCATCGGCTACATCGAGACCCAGCCAGAAGCTCCGAGCTACATTAGTCAACATGTGGCGCGAGTGCGTATCAAGAGTGGCGCAGCCGACCCTCGGTTTGTTGCCTATCAGCTAGCAGCTCCCCGACACGCACGAATTATTGATCGACTGAATGACTCTGGCGCCAAGGCTGGCCTTAACCTCCCAACTATTGCATCAATCCCAGTATTGCTGCCATCGATGGCCGAGCAAAAGTACATCGCGGAAACATTGCAAACCTGGGATCGCGCCATCGAGACGGTTGAGGCGCTGATCGCCAACGCCCGCGCACAGAAGCAGGCGCTGATGCAGCAACTGTTCAGTGGAAAGCACAGACTGCCGGGGTTCAGCGGAGAGTGGCAACGTAAGCCGATCAACGAAATCGCTACCCGCGTCACGCGTCGCAATGACGGCACTGAACTGCCGGTCCTGACGATTTCCTCCACGTCAGGTTTCGTCAGGCAGGACGAAAAATACAGCCGCTACATGGCTGGAAAAAGCGTCGAAACCTACATCATGCTGAACGAGGGCGAATTTGCTTACAACAAGGGCAATTCCAAGACCTACGAGTTCGGCTGCATTTTTGACCTTCAAGGGTACGCACGTGCAGTCGTTCCGCACGTGTATGTCTGCTTTAAGCTCAAAAAGGGGTACGGCCACCGCTTCTATAAGGCGTTGTTCGAAGCTGACTATCTCGCACCGCAACTGGGGCAACTCGTCAACACCGGCGTGCGCAACAATGGCTTGTTGAATATTAAGCCCAGCGAGTTTCTCAACACAAAGGTTCCCGTCCCACCGCTCGACGAACAAGATGCAATCGCAGCCGTCATGCAAGCGGCTTCGCGCACCGTGATCGAAAACGAAACCCAACTCACCGCCCTCCGTCAGGAGAAGGCTGCGCTGATGCAACAACTCCTCACCGGAAAGCGTCGCGTCAAGCTCGACAGTAAGGATGCCGCATAGTGCCTCTCATGACCTTCGATCAGGCCATCGCCGACTCTGCGCAGTTTTCGAAGCGCCACCTGCTGCTGGGCAACGGCTTCAGTATCGCGTGTCGTGCAGATATTTTTCATTACGGCTCGCTGTTCGGACAGGCAGATTTCTCTGCGGTCCCGGAAGTCGAGGCTGTCTTCCAGTCCCTAGGAACGGAGGACTTTGAGGTCGCCATCCGTGCATTGGAGAGCGCCTCGCGCATTCTGCCGGCCTATGTTCCGACGGGCGCAGCAGCAGGTGCGAAGATGGTGCAGCATGCTGCCGCCTTGAAGGAAATCCTGGTTGCAACGATTGCCGGTAACCATCCCAACATCCCACCCGATATTCCAGACGATAAGTTCTGGGCCTGCCGTCGATTTCTTGCGAATTTCCTTGCCCAAGATGGGCAGGTTTTCACTCTGAACTATGACCTGCTTCTCTACTGGACGCTAATGCATGACGACATGCCGTTCGATGCGCCAATCCCGTTGGCGACCAACGACGGCTTTGGCAACGATGAAGATGAGCCCGATGCAGACTATGTCGTGTGGCAAGGCGAAACAGGGGCGCACAACGCAAAGATCCATTTTCTGCACGGTGCGCTGCATCTGTTCGACTCAGGCACCGAACTGAAAAAATATACTTGGATCAGAAAAGGGAAGCCGCTGGTCGAGCAGGCCCGCGAAGCCATCAATGCGAACGCTTATCCGTTGTTTGTGGCCGAAGGAACCAGTGCCCAGAAAAAGACCAAGATCAGGCACAATGCGTATCTCTATCAGGGCTTCAAACAACTCACAGCCAACGCCGTTCAGGGAAGGCACTGCTTTTTCATTTTCGGCCATTCGCTCGCAGCGAACGATGATCACATTCTCGTGCGCCTTGCCCGAGGTCGCTTCCCCAAGCTTTATGTGGGCATCTACGGCGACCCGACGGCTCCTGAAAATCGACAAATAATGAGCCGGGCGAGCGCGTTGGCTCACCAGAGGCATGACAGATGGCCTCTTGATGTTTCATTTTATGATGCTGTTTCAGCAAACGTGTGGGGCGCCTAAATGACTTGGCTTGAACGGCAATCGGGTTGGAAGCAGCAAGCAGAGGACGCCCGCTCTCCTGGCGACATTGACTATGCACGCGTCGTACATTCGTCGTCTTTCAGGCGTTTGCAAGGCAAAACCCAAATCTTAAATCTGGGTGATAGCGACTTTTATAGAACTCGCCTCACACACTCGCTAGAGGTGGCCCAGATTTCCGGCGGGTTGGCTCAACAACTGAGAAAAAACCTGCCTGATCACGAGGCCATCAAAATAATTCCAGATCGGAGCATGATGCATGCAATCGCCTGCACTCACGATTTAGGACATCCTCCTTTTGGACATGGAGGTGAAGTAGCGCTCAACTACTGTATGCGTGGAAACGGAGGGTTCGAAGGGAATGGACAAACCTTACGCATACTGTCAAAGCTTGAAAAATTCTCTGCGCAAAATGGCTCCGACCTAAGTCGGGAAGCCTTACTCGGTATCTTAAAATATCCAGTGCCTTACAGCCTAGCAGCGAATCCCGAGAAGGCTCCAGCAATGCTGGAAAACACCAGTGGGACTCCTATTCTGGATCGCAAGGCTTCCACACCGCCGAAATGTTACTTGGACACAGAGAAAGATGTGGTGGAGTGGATGCTGGATGTGATTCCAGCGTGTGATCGCGAGCTTTTTCAAAGTTATTTGACAGAAAAGGGCGAGCACAATAAGGCTAAGTACAAATCATTTGCGTGCAGCATTATGGATTTAGCTGATGATATCAGCTTTGGCATACACGACATGGAAGATGTATTGGCACTTAAGCTTGTGGATAGAGAACAATTCGAACGCCATGTTACATCAGAAAATTGTTCCGCGCTCTTAGATTATTTATCCGATAAATACCCAGATGAATACAGTAACAATGTATACAATGAATTTGCAAATCGCCTCTTTGCAAACGGAGAGAAGCGCAAACATCAGATAAATAGGATTTTAAATTTTATTATTACCTCAGTCAATATAGAAGATATCGATGAATTTTCAGAACCACGCTTACGTTATCGCGCGACTATGCCTCAAGCGGTACTAAAGTTTATAAAAGCGACGAAGGATTTTGTAAAAAAGGAAGTGATTTATAGCCCCAGTGTCCAACACTTGGAACTCAAAGGGCAAATGATGGTTATTGCCGTCTTTGAAGTAGTGAAGTCGAATCCGAAGAGTTTTCTCCCGCGTGATATATACGCAAAATACGAGGCGAATGAAAACAATCTTAGAATTATCTGCGATTACCTCGCAGGCATGACCGATGCTTACCTTCTCAAAACCTATGACCGATTGTTCAGCCCAAGAATGGGCTCGGTTTTTGATAAGCTATGATGTCGATGCAAAGCTTTCCCAACACCGCCGAGCTTTACAGCGCGCATATTCCCGCCCTGGCCACCCTTGTTTCGCTAGGTTGGCGCTATATGTCCGCCGCCGATTGCCTAACCGCGCGCGGGGGCAATTCGGGCGTTATCCTGCGTAATGTTCTGGTCGAGGAACTTCGCAGGCGTACTTTCGAGTACAAGGGCAAGACCTATCCTCTTTCGACCAATGCCATCGACCATATTGTGCGGGACCTTTCAGCACCCGCCCTAAATGAAGGCCTGATGAAGGCCAATGAGAAACTGTATAATGCCCTTACGTTGGGCATCACGGTCACCGAATTTGTCGATGGCAAGAAGCACAGCGTCACTGTGCCGATCATCGATTGGAAGCGGCCGCTGACCAACAGTTTCATCGTCACAGAAGAGCTGGAGGTGCTGGCCGTTGCGGGCACCCATACGCGGCGTCCGGACATAGTCGGTTTCGTCAATGGTATCCCGCTGCTGGTCATCGAAGCCAAGCGTCCGGATGGCAATGCCAGCAAGTCTATGGTCGATGAGGGCATCAGCCAGATGCTGCGCAATCAGAGCCAGGAGGAAATTCCCAATCTCTTCGCCTATGCGCAGCTTCTAATGTCGGTCGGAATGACGGATGGCCGCTACGGAACTACCAAAACGATCCGAAAGTTCTGGTCGCAATGGCGCGAGGAGGTTTTCACCGAGGATCACTTTATTGCAGTGAAGAACGACGCCCTCTCAATTGATCCGCGCGCCGAATTACTCAAGGATCAAGTCTCGGAGGTTCGCCACCACTTTCAGCACCTCTGGAGCAATGAACAGGCAGTCACGGCGCAGGACAGGCTGCTGATCAGCCTGTGCAGGCCGGAACGCCTGCTCCACTTAGTGCGCACTTTCGTCCTGTTCGACCGCAAGGTCGGAAAGATCGTCGCCCGTCATCCGCAATATTTCGGCATCAAGGCGCTGCTCGATCGCATCAAGGGTATCCGGCCGGATGGCGGCCGCGAAGGCGGCGTCATCTGGCACACGACCGGCTCGGGTAAGAGCTTCACCATGGTGCTGCTGTGCAAGGCGCTACTGATCGATGACGATCTTAAGGCCTGCCGCGTAATCGCTGTGACCGACCGCCGCGATCTGGAAAAGCAGTTGGCGGCCAATTTCACCACAGGCGGCGCCTTTGGTTACGACACAAAAGACGCAACTGGGGCCAAGGCGCAGTCCGGGCGAGACCTGGCCAAACGCATTGGCAAGGGCACCGAGCGGATAATTTTCACCATCATCAATAAGTTCGCGGGTGCCGCTAAGCTGCCCGAATGCCACAACGATACGGCAGATATGATTGTGCTTGTCGACGAAGGCCACCGCAGCCAAGGCGGTGAAAACCACGAGCGTATGCGAAGCGCTTTACCAAACGCTGCTTATGTCGCCTTCACCGGAACCCCACTGCTTAAGGATGACAAGACGGCCAACAAGTTTGGCCGCATCGTACACGCCTACACTATGCAGGATGCCGTAGCCGACGGCACTGTCACGCCGCTGCTCTATGAAGAGCGCAAGCCGATCCTCGACATCAACGAAAAGGCCATCGATAACTGGTTTGAAAAAATCACTGACGGGCTTTCGGACAGCCAAAAGAACGACCTTAAGAAAAAGTTTGGCACAAAGGGGCCGGTCTATGGATCCGACAATCGCATCGCCCTGATCGCGCTCGACATCGCCACGCACTTCAAGACCAATTTCAAAGACATGGACCTGGGCCTTAAGGGGCAGTTGGCGACCGACTCGAAGCGCTCGGCCATCCGCTACAAGAAGGCGCTGGATGCAACGGGGCTCGTTTCGAGCGCGATTGTCATTTCACCGCCCGATACGCGTGAAGGTCACTCCGAAGTCGATGAAGCCGAATTGCCCGAGGTGCTGCAATGGTGGATCGATAATGTAAAGGTAGACCCGGAGGAATACGAACGCCAGATCATCGAGGATTTCGGGACCGAAGGCCGGCCCGATATCTTGATCGTCGTCGACAAACTGTTGACTGGTTTCGACGAGCCACGGAACGCTGTTCTTTATATCGACAAGAAGCTGGAACAGCACAATCTCATCCAGGCCGTTGCCCGCGTTAACCGACTGCATGAGCAAAAGCCCTACGGCCTGCTGATCGATTATCGCGGCATACTGAAATCGCTCGACACGGCGCTGACCGAATATCAGAACCTAGCGGAAAAGACCCAAGGCGGCTTTGATGTCGATGACATAGAAAACCTTTACAACAATGTCAGCACTGAATATAAGCGGCTGCCGTCGCTGCATTCCGAGCTTTGGGCCATTTTCGCGTCGGTCAAAAACAGATCGGATATCGAGCAGTACCGGCGGGTGCTTGTTCCCCATCTAGAGGGCGACGCTGACAACCTGGAGATCGACCGCAACCAAAAGGCTCGGGAAGACTTCTATGAGGCGCTGACGGCGTTTGGCATGTGTCTTCGCGTCGCACTTGGATCGCGGTCATTCTTCGAGGACGGGTCAATTTCTGAAAAGCAGATCGCGACCTATAAGCGGGACCTGAAGTTTTTTACCAATCTGCGCAAGATCGTCAAACAGGACGCGCAGGAGACGGTCGACTTCACCACATACGAAGAGCAAATCCGAAAGCTCGTCGATCGCTACGTCATCGCCGAAGATGTTCAAAGCGTCGACGGCGTGCTGATTGTCAATGACTTGGGCAAGGAAGCGCTGCCCGAGACATGGCCGACAGAAAAGACACGAAATGAATCCGACATTATCCGGTCGCGTGTGCGCAAAACGATCGAACAGGAGCTGGCTGACGATCCCTATGCTCAGCTGTATTTTTCCGAGTTGCTTAAACATGCCATTGCTGAGGCGTCATCGCAATTCGACCATCCGTACAAGCAGTATATTCTATTCAAAGACTTGGAGGAGAAGCTCAAAGGCAGACAGGTCGATGACACTCCATCGGCTCTGGAAAACCGAGGACATGCATCTGCCTATTTCGGCGTTATGCGCCTGGAAGTCGGCGATGCCGTGGTCATGGGAGATCAACAGAATGACTATATCGCCGCCGCACTGGACATCGAAGAGGCTGTCCGTGATGCCGTTGCCGAGAACTCCCTGAACCCGCAAAATATTGAAGCCGCCATCCGGAAAGCTCTGTTGCCCCGGCTTTACGCGCTCACAGGGCTTGACCGAGCAAAGTCAATAACTGACCGATTAGTGGAAATCACACGCTTCGGTATTGCGCGGGATAACGCCTGATGAAGGTGTTAATCCGATACGGCGACGACACGGCGCAATGCGACGTGCAGGAAAGCGCATCTATAGCTTCGAAGATCCGCATTCATGTTTATCCTAACGGTAGGATCGAAATCGAAGCACCGCTAGGGAAGTCCGTAAACGAGATTCAGAACGCCGCCCAGAAAAGGGCGAGATGGGTGTTTTCGCACCTCAAGGTAGCTTCGTCGGCACGTGCTCTGTCGCTTGCACGTGAGTACGTGAGCGGTGAAGGCCATTTCTACCTAGGCAGACGGTACAAGCTCACTGTCAGTCCCGCACCGATGGCACAGTCGTCTGTTAAGTTGACGAGGGGGCGGCTCGAAGTTGCCGTCTATTCATGCGATCCTGCGGTCGTCCGCCGTCGGCTTAAGAATTGGTATCATGAACGTGCGCAGGACTATCTCTCGCGGCGCCTCTCGCATTGGGTGGCCACCCTTCCTTTCCTGAAGGTCGAACCGCCATTGAAGCTTATATCGATGTCGACACAGTGGGGAAGCTGCTCTCCACAAGGCACAATTCATCTTAATCCCGCTCTGGTGAAGGCGCCGCGCCAATGCATTGATTACGTCATTGTCCACGAGGTATGTCATCTGGTCGAACATAATCACAGCCGACGATTTTATCATCTACTTGATCGATATATGCCGGATTGGCGCTCCGCGAAGGCAGAGTTGGATGGCTTAGCAGAAATGCTTCTGATGGAATGATGCCGTGTCTCGAAATTCAATTTTCATTTGAAACGCTCGGCCGCCTACGGCCGACCACTGTTCAAAACCAGCCGAACCGCCACCGACTTAAACGCATCCGTAAATTTCGGCTGGTAAACTGGGGCTTTTTCCATCTCGTCCTTCATGGATCAATCTCCTATTATTTTTAGGAAATCGCTCTCCACTTTTTACGGGCAAGTCCAAACCATTGTTTCACAACCGGTAGGGTGAATTTAAGGCAGCCATCATGTCCCGAAAAACTCTCAAAAATAAGCCTGAAATTTAGGCGTACCCTTTTTCACGGCAAAATCGCATCGTCTCTGGGCAAGACTGGCTCTTACACATCCGGGAAGTTTTTCATTTTTCAAGTGATATCACTTTTGAGGGAGGCCTTAAGGTCAGCAAACACCCCTCAGACGCGGATAAAAATGGCTGACATCTAGTA
>NZ_DAIUCO010000225.1:0-8910 GCF_036846085.1 Noviherbaspirillum sp.
CGCGCACCCTGGAAGCGCAGACGCACCAGGACCTGCCGTTCGAGCAGGTGGTCGAACTCGTCAACCCGCCGCGCAGCCTGGCGCACAGCCCGCTGTTCCAGGCCAGCTTCACCTGGAACAACAACGAAACCGCGACATCCGCGCTTGTCGACTTGTATGCGACATCGATCAACGCTTTTGCGTCAACCGCCAAACACGACCTGGCCCTGCATTTAGGGGAAGCTGACGGCATGGTTCGTGGTGGGCTGGAGTTTGCGACCAGTCTGTTCACGGCCGAATCCGCGGAACGTTATCTCGGCTACCTTCGCTTGCTCCTGCAGGCGATGGTGGCGAACGACGCGCTGCCGGTTGCGCAATTGACCATGCTCGGAGAAGCCGATCGGTGCCGGCTGGTGGAATGGAATACGACTGATGTCGCCTATCCGTCTAATGCCTCTGTGCATACGATATTCGAGCAACAGGTGGCTACAACCCCGCACGCAATTGCCGCTGTGCATGAAGAAACAAGTCTGACCTACTGCGCACTTAATGCACAGGCCAATCGACTCGCGCATTATCTGCGCCGCAAGGGTGTCAAGCCGGATACGCTGGTTGCGATCTGCATGGAACGCAGCATTGACATGGTGGTCGGTTTGTTAGCGGTGCTCAAGGCAGGTGGAGGCTATGTACCACTGGATCCGGCTTATCCTGTTGAACGCCTCGTCTACATGCTGACGGACAGCGCCCCGGTGGCGCTGCTCACGCATGGAGCGCTCGATCCTTCGCTGCGCGCGATGCTGGACGTTGGCCCTGCAGCGCTAGTCGACCTGAATGCCGACAGTGCAGACTGGGCGGACGAAGATGCCGGCGATTTCAATGAAAGCGGCGTCCTGCCGACACACTTGGCCTACGTGATCTACACGTCCGGTTCTACCGGCCGGCCCAAGGGGGTAATGAACGAGCACCGGGCGGTGGTCAACCGCCTCCAGTGGATGCAGGACGCTTATCGGCTGACTCACGACGACGCAGTGCTGCAGAAGACGCCGTTCAGTTTCGATGTCTCGGTGTGGGAGCTCTTCTGGCCGTTGCTCAATGGAGCGAAGCTGGTGATGGCCCGTGCGGGCGGACACAAGGACCCGGCGTACCTGACGCAGGTGATACGCGAGCAAGAAATCACGACGCTGCACTTCGTTCCGTCGATGTTGCAGAGCTTCCTGACGCATCCGGAAGTGGAAGCATGCACGACACTGCGCCGCATCGTGTGCAGCGGCGAAGCGCTGCCGGGCACCCTCGCACGCCAGTGCCGGGAGGCATTGCCGCACGCACGGCTGACCAACCTGTACGGCCCGACCGAAGCGGCGGTGGATGTCACCGCATGGGAGTGCAGCGGGCAAGATTTGCCGGACAACATCCCGATCGGCCGTCCGATCGCCAACACCCGCATTTACCTACTGGATCCACATGGTCAGCCGGTGCCGCAAGGCGTGGCGGGTGAAATTTATATCGGCGGGGTGCAGGTTGCGCGCGGCTATTTGAACCGCGATGAATTGACAGCCGAGCGGTTCCTGCCAGACCCGTTCGCCATCGAAGCGGGCGCAAGAATGTACAGGACCGGTGACCTGGGGCGTTATCTGGCCGATGGCAGCATCGTCTTCCTGGGGCGCAACGACCATCAGGTCAAGCTGCGCGGTTTCCGCATCGAGCTGGGCGAGATCGAAGCCAGGCTGCAGGCACAGGAAGGGATGCGCGAGGCGCTGGTACTGGCGCGCGAAGACCAGCCGGGCGACATGCGCCTGGTGGCCTACATGACAGCCGAAGCACAAATTGATACCCATATATTGCGCGAGGCACTCTCGGCAGTGCTGCCCGAATATATGGTGCCAGCCGCGTTCGTGCAGTTGCAATCTCTGCCCCTGACTCCGAATGGCAAGCTCGACCGCAATGCATTGCCGGCACCGGACGGCACCGCCTACGCGAGCGGGCTCTACGAGGCACCGATCGGTGAAATCGAGCATATGCTGGCTGGCATATGGGCCGAGCTACTGAATGCGGAGCACGTTGGACGCCACGACAATTTCTTCGCTCTCGGCGGACATTCGCTCCTCGGCGTAAAGATGATCGCCCGCGTGCGCCAAGCGCTCGGTGTCGAGCTGGACATCGGCCAGTTGTTCGAAGCACCGGTGCTATCGGCCCTGTCCGAAAAAGCGCGGCATGCGGCTCTGACCGGCCTTCCGCCGATAGGTCCGGCGGACCGCGCGCAAGCCCTCGAATTGTCGTTCGCCCAGCAGCGCCTGTGGTTCCTGGCGCAGATGCAAGGCGTCAGCGATGCCTACCATCTGCCGATAGGACTACGCCTGGTCGGCGAACTGGACCAGACGGCGCTGCGCGCCGCACTGGACCGTCTGGTTGCGCGTCACGAAGTGCTGCGCACCACCTTCATCCTGGAGAACGGGCGGCCGGTCCAGCGTGTCGCCGATCGGGGCAGCGGATTCGCACTGCAAGAGCATGACTTGCGCGACAGCCGGCTCGCGGGCCAGGAGCCGGAACAGGAATTGGCGCGAATTGCGTCCGCCGAAGCCGGCGCGCCATTCCAGCTCGACATCGGCCCGCTGGCGCGTGGTAGGTTGATCCGGCTTGCAGATCGTGAGTACGTGCTTCTGCTCACCCTGCACCACATCATTTCCGATGGCTGGTCCATGGGCGTGCTGGCACACGAGGTCGGAAGCCTGTACCGCTGCTTCCGTGAAGGCCGGCCTGATCCCTTGCCACCGCTGACGATCCAGTACGTCGACTACGCGGTATGGCAGCGACGCTGGATGGAGGATGATGCGCTTCAAGCTCAAGCCGCCTACTGGCGCGACACCCTTGCCGGTGCGCCGCCATTGCTAGAGCTGCCGACAGATCGTGCGCGTCCGCCGCAGGCTGATCATGCTGGCGCATTCATTCCTTTCGAGCTGGATGCGGCGCTGGTGCGTAGCCTGCAGTCCCTGGCTCGTCGTCATGATTGCACCTTGTTCATGACCGTGCTCACTGCCTGGGCCACCTTGCTAGGGCGCCTGTCAGGGCAGGAAGACCTGGTGATTGGCGTGCCGGTCGCGAACCGTCCGCTGGCTGAAGTCGAGCCGCTAATCGGCTTCTTTGTCAACACGCTGGCCCTGCGCATCGACCTGTCGGGCAGGCCGAGCGTGGCACGGCTCATGCAGGATGTACGCGCGCGCACCTTGCGTGCCCAGCAAAACCAGAACCTGCCGTTCGAGCATGTGGTGGAACTGGTCAATCCCCCGCGCAGCATGGCTTACAGCCCTTTGTTTCAAGCCATGCTGGCCTGGCAGCACAAGGATGGCAGCGCATTCGACCTCCCTGGCCTGCAAGCGGAAACCTACGATACTGCGCAGCGTACCGCAAAGTTTGACCTTACGCTGACGCTAGGCGAAACCGACAAGGGACTCTCCGGGGGATTTGAATACGCGACCGCTTTGTTCGATCCCGCCACGATAGAGCGTTATGCCGGCTATCTGCGCAGGTTACTGCAAGAGATGGCCGCACACGACATGGAGGAAATCGCGGCGCTTCCGCTCCTCGGCGACGATGAAAGGCGGCTCATGCTGCTGGAGTGGAATGCCACGCACACGCACTATCCGGCACAGTCCTGCATGCACCAGCTGTTCGAGTTGCAGGTGCATGCAAGGCCTGACAAGGCGGCGATCCGCTGCGGCGACACCGAACTGAGCTACCAGGAGCTAAATGCGCAAGCCAATCGGCTAGCCCATCATCTGCGCCGCCATGGTGTCCTTCCCGACAGTCGAGTCGCAATTTGTGCTGAGCGCGGCCCGGAGATGGTAGTCGGCGTGCTTGCGGTGCTTAAAGCGGGCGGCGCGTATGTGCCGCTCGACCCGGCCTATCCGGCCGAGCGCCTGGCCTTTATGATCAAGGATAGTGCTCCGGTCGCGATGCTCATCAACGGTGCCGTTCCCGACGCCTTGCGTGCCGACTTGCCCGAACTGCGGTTGCCGGTATTCGACTTGAAGGCTGACACGCTTCGATGGGAGAGCGAAGCGAGCGAGAATCCCGATTGCGTTGCAGTCGACCTGAGACCGGACCATTTGGCTTATGTGATCTACACCTCCGGCTCCACCGGAAAACCCAAGGGCGTGATGGTGGAGCATCGGAGCGTGTGCAACCTGGTCGCGGCCCAGCGAAGCACGCTCGATATCGGGCCTGACGCAGAGGTGCTGCAATTCGCATCCTTTAGTTTCGATGCCAGCGTATTTGAACTGGTGATGGCCTTGTGCAATGGTGCAGTGCTGCATATGCCGGAAGCAGATATTATCCTGGCCGGCCGGACACTGGCCGACCTGGTCGAGCGTCACGCGATCAGCCACCTGACTGTGCCGCCGGTAGTATTGGCTGGACTTCCCGACGATGTGCAGCTTTCTTCGGTGCGCACACTCATAGTGGCCGGTGACGCGTCCAGTGCCGAACTGGTCAGGCGCTGGGGCCGAAGACGCCGCTACATCAACGCCTACGGACCCACCGAGAACACGGTCTGGGCAAGCCTGCATGTTTGCGATCCGGACTTCGATCAAAGCCCGCCTATCGGACGCCCGATCGCCAATACGCGTATCTACATCCTTGACCCGCGCGGGGAGCCGGTTCCGACGGGTGTAATCGGGGAAATTCACATCGCCGGAAATCAGGTGGCACGCGGCTACCTGAACCGGCCCGAACTGACTGCCGAGCGCTTCGTGCCGGATCTGTTCGCCGGCGATCCCGCAGCGCGCATGTACAAAACCGGCGACCTGGGGCGCTACAACGCACAGGGAGAGATCGAATTCATCGGACGCAACGACTTCCAGGTTAAGGTGCGCGGCTTCCGGATCGAGCTCGGAGAGATCGAGGCGCGCCTGCGGGCTCATTCGGCCGTGCGCGACGCGGCCGTGCTGGCAAGAGATGACAGCACGGGAGACAAGCGGCTGGTTGCGTACTACATCTGCAATCCGGACCGGGCTGACCATGGGGGCCTTGTCGATCACGTGGATGCTGAGGGCCTGCGCGCCCATATGGTGGCAGCCCTGCCAGATCACATGGTACCAAGCGTCTATATCGCGCTTGAAGCCTTCCCGCTCACACCCAACGGCAAGCTCCATCATGCAGCATTGCCCCAGCCGGATTCCTCCGCATTCGCGACGCGGGCTTATCACGCACCTGTTGGCGCGGTCGAACTCGCTTTAGCCAGAATCTGGGCCGACCTGCTCAATGTGGAAAAGGTGGGTCGAAACGATCACTTCTTCGAGCTCGGCGGTCACTCCCTCATGGCGGTTAGCATGGTCGAAAGAATGGCGCGCGAAGACCTGCAGGTGGACGTGCGTGTCCTATTCATGACGCCGACTTTAGCTGACCTGGCTGCTGCGACAAAGAAAGTAAAGGAGTTCGTATTGTGAGCTTGATGGAGCTGGTGACCGAATTAAACGAGAAGGGAATCGCCCTTTCGTTGAAGGGCACCGAATTGGTCGTGCGCGGGGAAGAAGACGTGCTCGACGATCCGATCCTGCGCACGCGACTGCGCGAACACAAGGCGCCGCTGATCGAACTTCTCCAGTCAGGCAAGTATGCGGGCCCGGAAGGCGCCGCTTTCGTCGTGCCTGCGAATCGCATTCCACCGCGCTGCAATCTCATTACACCGGAGATGCTGCCGTTGGTGCAGCTGAGCGTAGCCGATATCGAACGCATCGTCTCCACGGTACCCGGCGGGGCTGCGAACGTGCAGGACATCTACCCTCTGGCACCACTGCAGGAAGGCATCCTGTTTCATCATTTGGCAAGCGATGAGGGCGATCCTTACCTGCTGCACAACGCTTATTCGTTTGACACCCGTTCCCGGCTCGATGCCTTCGTTCGCGCCACCCAGACCGTGATCGACCGCCACGACATTCTGCGCACCGCCGTGCTATGGAACGGACTGCCGGAACCGGTGCAGGTTGTATGGCGGCGTGCACCATTGATTGTGGAGGAGTTCCATGCCGATCCTGCGGCGGGGGACGTTCTGAGCCAGCTTCAATCCCGCTTCGATCCATCACGCTACCGCATCGACGTGCGACAGGCGCCGTTGATCCGCTTTTGCATAGCCGAGGATTGCGCCAGGGAGCGCTGGGTCGTATTGCTGCTCAACCATCACCTGACGGGCGATCACACGACGCTGGAAGTGATAAAGGAGGAAATCCGGGCGCAGTTGCTCGGCACGGCCACGCAGTTACCGACACCGCTGCCGTTTCGCGATTTTGTAGCCCGGACGCGAATGGAAGTACGCCGCGATGAACACGAGGCCTTCTTCCGCGACATGCTCTCCGATGTGGACGAAGCAACCGTCCCGCTGGGATTGTCCAATGTGCAAGGCGACGGTTCGTATACAACCGAATGCTGGCATGAACTCGATGCCCACCTCGGTGAGGGCCTGCGCCGGCAGGCACGACTGGCCGGGGTCGGGCCGGCCAGTCTGTTTCACCTTGCATGGGCGCTCGTGCTCGCCAAGCTGTCCGAACGCGACGATGTCGTGTTCGGTACAGTCCTGTTCGGACGTATGCATGCGGCCGCCACTGCCGAACGCGCGGTCGGCATGTTTATCAATACGCTGCCAATCCGCATACGCGTTGGTGAGGGCGGAGTGCTGGAGGGCGTGCGCGCGACCCATGATCTGCTGACTCGTCTGATGCGCCACGAACATGCCTCGCTTAGCCTTGCGCAGCGCTGCAGCGGCGTGGAAGCGCCGGGGCCGCTGTTTACCGCGTTCCTGAACTTCCGCCATAGTCCAGGCGGTGAACAGACGCGAGGTGCGGGAGTCGATGCATGGACGGGCGTGGAGATGCTGGGAGGAACGGATCGCACCAATTATCCGTTCAACCTGAGCGTGGACGACTTGGGCAATGCCTTCCTTCTGCACGCTCAGGTGCAAATGCCCTTTGATCCCAAGCGCATCTGCAGCTACACAGTGACTGCGCTGGCGGCACTGGTACAGGCCCTCGAGCGCACGCCGGCCGCGCCACTGCACCGACTGGACATTCTCCCGGAGGAGGAACGGCGGCAGCTCATCGTCGAATGGAATGCGACATCGGCTGCACACCGGAGCGAAGTGTGCGTCCATGTCCTATTTGAAGAACATGCGCGAAGTAGCCCTGATTCAATAGCGGTCCTCTATGAGGACGCAACCCTTTCCTACGGCGAACTGAACCGACGCGCCAACCGGCTTGCCCATCATCTGCGCGGGCTTGGCGTCCAGCCGGACGCCCGTGTCGCCGTATGCGTGGAGCGCAGCCCGGACTTGGTGATCGGCCTGCTGGCCGTGTTGAAGGCAGGCGGCGCCTATGTTCCGCTCGATCCGTCCTACCCGGAAGAGCGCCTGGCACGCATGCTCGACGACTGTGCGCCCACCGTCGTGCTGACCGACGGCCTGGCGGCGCTGCACACTTCCGCTGCGGTCGTTGACTTGCGCGCGAGTGCGGAACACTGGGCGTGCATGCCAGACACGGATCCGGCGCTCGCGGGCCTGACCCCGTCACACCTTGCCTACATTATTTATACCTCGGGTTCCACCGGCGCACCCAAGGGTGTGATGGTTGAACATCGTTCACTGGCCAACCATATTGCCTGGCAGGTCGGGAGTTTCGGCTTTTCCGAAACCGATGCAGTACTGCAGCGCACTTCAATTTCCTTCGATGCGTCGGTATGGGAACTGTGGACGCCATTGGCGATCGGTGCGCGCCTGGTGTTGCTGCCGTCGCCTCTGGAGCGCGACGCCGCAGGCATCGCGCGCATCATCGTCGACCGGCAAGTTTCGATCGCACAGTTCGTGCCGAGCCTGCTACGCCTGGTGCTGCAGGAGCACGAAGGACGCGGGGCCTTGTGCAACTTCCTGTTCAGTGGAGGCGAGCCGCTGGATGCCGAGCTCGCAGCACAAGCGCGTGCCTGCGCACGCCACGCCTTCGTGAATCTCTACGGTCCGACCGAAGCGACAGTCGACTCCATTAGCTGGCGTTGCTCGGAAGGCGGCGTGCCGCAAGTGGTTCCGATCGGTCGTCCCATCGATAACGCGCAGGTCTACATCCTGGACCGGCACGGCGATCCGGTGCCGATCGGTGCCGTGGGCGAAATACATATTGGTGGTGCCGGTGTCGCGCGCGGTTATTGGAACCGGCCCGAATTGACGGCAGAGCGCTTCCTCCCCGATCCCTTCTCTACCACACCGGGCGCACGGATGTACCGCAGCGGCGACCTGGGGCGCTATCTGCCGGACGGGAACATCGAGTTCAAGGGACGCAACGACCAGCAGGTCAAGATACGTGGCTACCGGATCGAACCGGGAGAAGTCGAAGCTGCGCTGCTCAGCCATCCGGACGTGACGCAAGCGGTCGTGCTTGCGTGCGAAGACCAATCGGGGGACAGGCGGCTGGTTGCCTACTACGTGGCCATGCATGCGATTGATGTGGAAGCGCTGCGGGCGCATCTGCAGCAGTTGTTGCCCAACTACATGCTGCCGGCAGCCTGGGTGGCAATGCCGGTGCTGCCGCTGACGCCCAACGGCAAGATTGACCGCAAGGCGCTGCCAGTGCCCGGCTCCTACGCCCGCCCGGTGGGCGCATACGAAGCGCCGTGCGATGAAATGGAGGCCGTGCTGGCGCAGGTATGGTGCGAGGTACTGCAGCTTGCACAGGTCGGGCGAAGCGATCATTTCTTCGATCTCGGCGGACATTCGCTGCTTGCAATCAAGGTTATTTCGCGCCTGCACCACCGTATCGGTGTCGAACTCAACGTGGTGAGTCTGTTTAACCATCCGGTGCTGAGCGACTTTGCCGACGTGGTGCGCCAGGCGGCAAGCAGCGCCTTGCCACCGATCACGCCGGTGGCCCGGGATGAAGACCTGCCGCTGTCGTATGCGCA
>NZ_DAIUCO010000226.1:0-8829 GCF_036846085.1 Noviherbaspirillum sp.
CGCCACTACAGACCAGGATGGCGTACAAAAGCATACGCACGGCCAAAGGCATTTGGTTCCGGACTGCAATTCTTGGAGACGATACCGATAGCCGCCTAAACCACAATCGCACTTTTAAGCTGCTGAACATCGAAGGTGCGTGAGCCATGGTATTGCAATGATTACTTAGGGCAATACTGGAATGTGCATTAATCCTGCAGTTTCATCAAGGCCGAACATGATGTTCATACACTGCACACCCTGCCCTGCAGCACCTTTAACCAAGTTGTCTTCCACGACGAGAATAACCAGCAAATCACCGCCCTCTGGCCGATGGACAGCAATGCGCAGGGTATTGGATGCCCTCACCGAACGTGTTTCCGGGTGGCTGCCCGATGGCATAACATCAACAAATTTTTCACCGGCAAAGTGGTTCTCATACAACGCCTGAAAATCCGTATCGCGCGCTTCCGGCAAAATCGTTGCATATAGTGTCGAATGAATACCACGGATCATCGGTACCAGATGCGGTACGAATGTCAATCCGATCTTTCGCCCTGCAATCGCTTGCAAGCCCTGTGTTGTCTCAGGCAGATGCCGATGGCCTTTCACCCCGTATGCCTTGAAGTTGTCAGCGGCTTCAGCAAGCAAGGTATGCACTTCCGCTTTCCGCCCTGCACCGGACACACCGGATTTGCAATCGGCGATAAGCGCCGCTTCATTGACCAATGGTTTCGCATGAACGAGGAGTGGCGCATATCCTAATTGCATTGATGTTGGATAGCATCCCGGCAAACCGATCACACGAGCCGTCCTGATCAATTCCCGATTGATTTCAGGCAGACCGTACACTGCCTCTTCCAGCAACTCCGGACAGGCATGCGGCATCCCATACCACTTCTCGAAAACAGCCACATCCTTCAGTCGAAAATCCGCCGCAAGATCAATCACCTTGACACCCTTGGCGACTAATTCTCGAGCTTGTGCCATGGCGACCCCATGCGGCGTCGCGAAAAACACCACATCGCATTGGTCGAGTTGCGCTTTATCCGGAGATGAAAAAGCGAGCGATACATGCCCTCGCAAAGATGGGTACATATCGGCCACCGGCAAACCATCCTCTTTCCTGGACGTTATGGCCATCAATTCGACTTCCGGATGAGCCGCTAACAGGCGCAACAGTTCGACGCCTGTATAGCCAGTGCCACCAACAATACCGACCTTGATCATGCTATTTCCTTGCGAAATGGAGAGTGAAGTAACGGTGCGATTTTAACAAAGCATGCATCGATGTTTTCCAACGTGAGCCAAGTGAATTCACATTTGCCCACGATGGTTCCATCTGTGGAATAAAGATAAAAAAAGCCGCCAGGCGCAAACCTGGCGGCTTTTCGATGCTCTGAAAACGCAGATTAGCGCTTGGAGAACTGTTTTGCGCGGCGTGCTTTACGCAGACCGACTTTTTTACGTTCAACTTCACGAGCGTCACGAGTAACGAAACCGGCTTTTGCCAGATCCGGCTTCAATGCTGCGTCGTAATCGATCAGGGCACGTGTAATTCCGTGACGAACAGCGCCCGCCTGACCAGACTCGCCACCGCCGTGCACGTTCACCATGATGTCGAAACGTTCGACGTTGTTTGTCAATTCAAGCGGTTGGCGAATGACCATCAGCCCTGTTTCACGCGAAAAATATTCGCTGGCAGGCTTGCCGTTTACAACGATCTGGCCGCTGCCTGATTTGATAAAGACCCGAGCCACTGCACTCTTGCGACGGCCGGTTCCGTAATTGTAGTTACCGATCATGTCTTTTCCTTAGATGACGAGTGCTTTGGGTTGCTGCGCGGCGTGCGGATGGGAGTCCTCTGCATACACCTTCAGCTTCTTGATCA
The DNA here is from genome assembly GCF_036846085.1 of Noviherbaspirillum sp. Taxonomy (NCBI): domain Bacteria; kingdom Pseudomonadati; phylum Pseudomonadota; class Betaproteobacteria; order Burkholderiales; family Oxalobacteraceae; genus Noviherbaspirillum; species Noviherbaspirillum sp. The sequence continues at coordinate 1,871 of NZ_DAIUCO010000226.1, forward strand.
TTGCATAGCCGAGCGGGCCTTTTGGCAGCATGCCCTTGACCGCCTTCTCCAGCGCGCGACCTGGAAAGCGCTGTTGCATCTTCTGGAAATTGGTCTCGTAGATACCGCCCGGGTAAGTGCTGTGGCGATAATAAGTCTTATCGAGCGCCTTGTTGCCTGTAACACGCAGCTTGCCGGCGTTAATGACGATGATGAAATCACCCGTATCGACGTGAGGAGTAAATTCCGGCTTATGCTTGCCGCGCAGTCGGCGTGCCACTTCGCTGGCAACACGTCCGAGGACTTTGTCCGTCGCGTCAATCACGAGCCACTCGCGCTCTACCTCATGGGTTTTCGCGGAAAAGGTTTTCATTATGACTTCCTAAAATTGTGAAATTGCTCAACAATCGCCGGTTCCCATGCCGTTGCAAAATTTCCAACGACATCCGGGACACAGCATTATTCTCTTTCCTGAGCAAACGGAAAGCCGGAAATTATAGTCTTTTCAAAGACTTGCCGTCAAACTTATCTCGCAAAAAATAAAAAAAACCCGAGGTGATTAGACCTCGGGTTTAAATCCACACCTAAGAGGAGGGTGGAGGAGACAAGAGTTTGGTTGCCACCGAGTTACACATCGTTCACAACCAGCAATTAAATTGTAGTTCAAAGCATGGTGCGTTGCAAGAAAACGCCTCAAAATCGAACACGCCAACACCTTGATTACTCAATTTTTCTTTTAATTACAATCACTTATCATTTTTCACAATGTGGCTTTTTTGTCCGCGCTATGAATTGATCGCATAAATATGTTCGAAATCGGCCGCCGATTTATACGATCTTCTTAACGGCTACAATATTGGTTACTAATGATTTGACAACTGCGAGACTTAAATGGAATGCACTGTACGCTGGACCGGCTTGTCCGGAATGACATTTTTGGCTGAAACTGGCTCGGGCCATGTGGTTACGATGGACGGCGCACCGGAAGGGGGTGGACGTGATCTCGCACCACGTCCTATGGAGGTGGTATTGGCAGGAACTGGCGGCTGTACTGCCTATGACGTCGTGCTTATCCTGCGCAAGAGCGGCCAGGACATTCGCGGTTGTGATGTAACCTTAAAATCCGAGCGCGCCGAAAAGGATCCCAAGGTTTTCACCAGAATCCACTTTCACTTTACAGTGACTGGCAGGAATTTGAGATCTAACTTGGTAGAACGAGCAATCAAGTTGTCTCATGAAAAATATTGTTCCGCGTCGATCATGCTTGAGAAGACCGCGGAGCTTACACATTCATTCGAGATCATTGACGATCTTGAGGCAAAAGAAGCGGCACAGGAATGATGACGGCATAGTTGAAAAGCTGTCACTTTTCCACGGCGTTCCTAACCGTCGCAACCGACTAATAACCAAGGACTCAAAGGTAATATGCAGTGGTTGTCATAATTTTGGCGGCCGCTTGCATCGCCTTTTGTACCGGCTTAGGCAATTCCGCCGCTCCCATTTCGTGAGCAGCTGCACCGTGCTCAACTTCATCAATCCGCATTTGGGCAACGATCGCCCGCGATTTATCATCCTGGCTTGGCAGGCTTGTTAAGTGACTGGCAAGATGCGCCTCGACTTGACGCTCGGTCTCCACGACAAATCCAAGGCTATGCGCATCGCCAACCTTCGCCGCCGCCGCTCCCAGTACATAAGCCCCTGCGTACCACAAAGGATTCAGCAGGCTCGGACGGGAGCCGAGTTCCTGCAGGCGCTCGGCCGTCCAGGCAAGATGATCCCCCTCTTCTTGTGCCGCCTGGGCAAACTGCTTTTTGATGGCATCCGTTGTCGAAAATCTGGCTTGTGCGTCATAAAGCGCTTGTGCGCAGACCTCTCCGACATGGTTCACCCTCATCAGACCTGCACTATGCCTGCGCTCAGCATGGTCCAGCGCAACATCGGGCACGCCCAGGGCAGGATTCGGCCGAGACGCGACCGCCACTCCGGCAATCACTCTTAAAGCCTTGTCTATGCCCGCAATAAAGCCGTCGATATTCCGCATCATGTCTTTCTGAAAACTGGCTCATTCATCGAAAACTTAAAAAACAAGCAAGATCGAGCGATTACGCTAAACCGTTGCTTTTTAAGCATTATTTTCGCCATGTTTGTTGTTGAGTAACCACACAATAGTCAATTGAAAAGCACAAAAGCCAAATTCTCTTTGCCCTGGAAGGAGACATTTGATGAAATCGTTATTAGCTTCTTAACCAAACTGTTCGGAAGTCTCGGCATGGGCGTTTTTGCACGTCTCTCGCTGGATGCAACTAAAAAAAATTTTAGCACGCCAACCCTTGGAGATTAATTAATGAAAAAATCGCTTCTCGCACTGGCAGTTCTGGGTGCATTTGCAGGTGCTGCGCAAGCACAGTCTGCTGTAACAATCTACGGTTCTTTCGATGGCGGCATCCGTCATACAACCAATGTGAATGCAGCTGGCGATAACAGGCTGACAATGGGTTCTACTGGTACTTACAACTCCAACCGCCTGGGTTTCCGCGGCGTTGAAGATCTGGGCGGCGGTTTGAAAGCACGCTTCACACTGGAAGCTGGTTTCAACACTGGTACTGGCGGCCTGGACACAGCAACTAACACGCTGTTCAATCGTACAGCTGCAGTCGGTTTCGGCGGCAACTTCGGCTTCATCGATCTGGGTCGTCAATACACCAACGCGTTCTTGACAATCGCAGCCTATGATCCGTTCGTCTACAAGTTCCCAGGTATTGCATCGGCTGTTCCTGCGACAGCGGGTGTTCGTTACAACAACGACATCAAATACACTGGCACATTTGGTCCGATAACAGCCCGTGCGGAATATGCACTCGGCGAAGCAGTTGGCAGCGTCAGCCGTGATTCTGCAAAGTCGGTTGCCGGCTCCTATTCGAGCGGCCCATTGGCTGCTGGCGCAGCATACACACGCCGCGATATCGCTGGCTTTGACAACGACCACTGGACAGTTGGCGGCGCTTACAAGTTTGGTCCTGCACGCGTCTCCGTTGGCTATGCAGATCAAGAGCAGGACGTCGCTGCTGTAGCTGCAGATGCAAAAACACGCTGGATGTGGGTTGGCTTGAACTATGCAATCACTCCAGCTGTTGAACTGACTGGCGCTTTTTACAAAACGAAGGTTTCCGGTGCTACACCATCCGGCGATCGTGACCTGTTCATGCTTGCAGCAACCTACGCCTTCTCCAAGCGTACAAACCTGTATGCAGAACTGGATCTTGCAAAGAACGATGGTTCTTTGCGGCCATCCGCTCGTCAAGACAAGCAGCGCGGCATCTCGGTTGGCGTGAACCACTTGTTCTAAAAATAGATATGCAGGGTTAGCTTTATCCGGCTAATCACACTGTTGCCTCTATAAAAGCGGACCCGATACCATCGGGTCCGTTTTATTTTGCTTGGCAACTTTATATACAGGCCTCCGCCGAGAGCACCGAAACACATCTGTTTACCCTATTGCAAGCAGAGCGCAGAGCGAGTTGTGAAGTTGCATTTATTACATCATTCGATATCATTCCGTTGCGAAGTCACCACAAATAATTTAATAGCATCCGAAAAAGAGAAATAACCTTTGTCCTTCGATTCGATATTTGATGAAATAAGCACCAGCTTCTTAATTAAATGATTACGAAGCATAAATTCGGCGACCGCTACCAGCGGCGACGTCGAAAGCATCATATAAATCTTAGCTCGATAACCTTTGGGGATTATTCAATGAAAAAAACGATTTTCGCGCTCGCAGCCCTCGGCGCGTTTGCAGGCGCAGCCTCTGCGCAAACTAATGTAACCATCTATGGTATCGCTGACGTTGGCATTCAGCGCGTCGACACAAGCACGACCGAAGCTCGTTGGGGCCTTGATAGCGGCATTCAATCCGGCAGCCGCCTCGGATTCAAAGGTAGCGAGTCGCTCGGTGGCGGCCTAGCTGCGATTTTCACATTGGAAAACGGCTTCAATATCGATTCTGGCGCCCTGGGCCAAGGTGGTTTGCTGTTCGGACGTCAGGCATGGGTCGGTTTGAGCGGCGGCTTCGGCGCTGTTAAGTTTGGTCGTCAACTCACACCAATCTTTACTGCACTTGATTCCATCGATCCTTTCGGTACAGGTCTGACTGGTGATGCCAGCGGTATCGCGATCGGCGGTACTACCGCTGCCGCTCCTGGCTTCCGTCCATACGGCGTCCGTATGAACAACACTATCAACTACTCCGCACCAGCGATCGGTGGTTTCAACGGACAAATCGCCTACGGTCTGGGTGAAGTTGCAGGCAGCACATCGGCTGCTAGCCAACTGGGCGCATCGATCGGCTATGCAAACGGCCCGATCAACGCCGTGTTCGCATATCATGATGCAAACAACGCTGCAGGTACTGGCGATTCCCGTACCGCCATGCTTGGCGCAACTTACGACTTCCGCGTCGTCAAGGCCCACGCTGCGTTCGCTGTCAACCGCGACGAACTCGGTGCAACCCGTACCGGTAACAGCCGCAATGCAATGCTGGGCGTGAGCGCGCCTATCGGTGCAGGCACTGTCATCGCATCCTATACACGTCATGACGACCGTCTTGGCGCTGGTACAGCAGATGCAGACTACTGGGGCGTTGGTTATACCCATAACCTGTCCAAGCGTACAAATCTGTACACATCCTATTCCCGCCTGAAGAATGATGCTCCAGCGGTTGCAGATGTGAACTGGTTTAACGTCGGCGTTCGCCACAAGTTCTAATTACCCACGGGTACATGTCACCCGTAGTTAGTTAAAGCTAAAAATGAAAAGGCACCTTCGGGTGCCTTTTCACTTCGTGTGCTTCCAGTGAAATATTTTTGTGTCAATTTGGGCGATGAAGTTTTCTCTTGGGCCTGAAAACCGCTGCATCGTTGTAAAATTCCTCACTTTGATCTGGCCACCATTCCGGCAATCCGAGCACAGGTAACGGCGTGAAGTCGGCGGTCGACAAGTTTTCCGAAAGATTCTGCGCAATTTGCTGGTCAAGGAGATGCATCCGCTGCTTCTGGGAGAGTGAAAAAAAATGCTCTTCGACCTGAACAATAAAAGCATGGGCGGTGATTGCCTTATAGGGCATCACCAATTTTTCCATTAGCGCATGGCCGAACAGATTGACATCCCAAGTACGGCCAAATGTGAGGCGATTCTGGATAAAAACCTGGTGCCATCGATGTTCGTGCAGCGCCTCCATCTGGCTTGCATCAGTGACTATCACGATCGCCGCATTCTCATCAAAGATGGTGGCGGCATCTCTTACCTTGCCTCGTGCATGGTTGACCCCTTGGCGTTCGTTTGGCATGCCGACGGATGCCTTGAGGATTTCCGCTGCTTGCAACTCGTTCAACCGAGCTTTCACTCTGGGGTAAGACAACCACACAAGGGCATTGAGGAAATCATGGAGATTTTGTCGAGTCGGCACTGACCCGGTATCGCTGATGAAGGTTTCATAGGCGCATTCCGGAGGAAGATTGGCTTGCGGAACCAGTTTTATCGGCAAGCCCTGATGATTTCGTACGTTGAGCAAAGCGGCCGCCTCATTGAACGTACGCATCCAATCGGTCGCTTTTGTTGCGATGTCGGCAAGTGGCAGCAAAGGAGTTAGCCAAGGCTGTTGCCAATCGATCAAATCAGTGAATCTGGTTGACATCGTAAGATGCGCTGTACTGACCACCGGAGCGATCAGAGCTGAATACTTTAAAGACTGGCAATCAAGCCATTTTCCAGGAAATTGTTTCTCCGGCATTAAGCGGTACGATAGTCGCCTCACCAAATGCCAGTTCCTCCGGCACTCTCCAGTCTTCTTTCGTTAGCGTGATCGTGCCGCTATTTCGCGGCAAATTATAGAAGTCGGGTCCATTGAAACTCGCGAATGCCTCCAGCTTGTCGAGCGCATTCGCCATTTCGAAGGCTTCTGCATAAAGCTCCATCGCATGCAACGCGGTATAACACCCGGCACAACCACAGGCGTGTTCTTTCAAGCCTTTGGGATGCGGCGCCGAATCGGTTCCGAGGAAAAATCTGGTACTGCCGGATGCGATTGCGCTCAGCAAGGCTAGGCGATGCTCTTCCCGCTTCAGTACGGGCAAGCAATAGTAATGCGGGCGGATGCCGCCCCTGAAGATTTCATTTCGGTTATACAAAAGATGGTGTGCCGTGATAGTGGCGGCGACTGGCCCATCCGCTTGCGCAACATATTGCGCCGCTTCCTTTGTGGTTATATGCTCAAACACTACCTTTAACGCGGGCATATCACGCCGCAGCGGTTCCATCACCCGATCGATAAACGTTGCTTCGCGATCGAAGATGTCGATATCGGAGTCGGTCACCTCTCCATGCACAAGAAACGGCATGCCAACTTCCTGCATTACTTCGAGCGTCTTGTAACATTTCTCTAAAGCGGTTACACCGGCATCGGAGTTGGTGGTCGCGCCGGCAGGATATAACTTCACCGCATGAATGAAGCCGCTCTCCTTTGCACGCCGTATTTCGTCGGGCGGGGTGTTGTCGGTCAAGTACAAGGTCATCAGCGGCTCGAATTCCACATCAGCCGGAAGTGCCGCAAGTATGCGCTCCCGATAGCTGCGTGCCTGAGAGGTCGTCGTCACCGGCGGCTTCAGGTTCGGCATCACGATTGCTCTTGCAAACTGACGGGCGCTGTGTGGAAGGACGCTGGCCAAGGCCGCTCCGTCTCGCAGGTGCAGATGCCAATCGTCTGGACGGGTCAGGGTGATACTGCCGGCGGCAGTGGATGCGGATTTTTCAAACATGTCGGCTCTTTCATCAGAATCGCCGTATTTTAACTTCTTGGCGCCCTTCCCCTGTCCTGCGCCGGCATAAAAAAGCCGCTTCGGGATTGCCCCGAAACGGCCTTGTGAGACAACCGACGGTGCTCAGTGGATGATTTTGTTGAGGAAGTCGCGTGCGCGGTCCGAGCG
>NZ_DAIUCO010000227.1:0-8785 GCF_036846085.1 Noviherbaspirillum sp.
ATCACGTGTTCCAACTGCCATAAACTTTCCTAATCGCTACGTCCATTGAGCAACCAAGATTATAGGCGGCCCACCGATTGGAAGCCTGTCAACTTCACACTCGGCGCTCGGTCGGCCTATTTTTACATCGTGAGGGCAATGCTCAATCAAGCCGCAAATTCTTCGTAAGCCTCAAAAGCTCGTGAAGAGTAAACATAAGCCGCGCCTGCGTTCAGCGCAATCGCCGTTCCCAGTGCAGCAGCGATCTCTTCCTTGGTGGCCCCCGCCTTCTTTGCGGCACCTGCGTGAGCTGTAATACAGCCATCACAACGGGTGGTTACCGCAACAGCCAGTGAGATCAGCTCATGCGTCTTGGCATCAAGTACGCTATTTTCGCGCGTAGCAGTTTCCAAGTTATGAAATGCGCCAGCGACCGGCGCATTTGCCTTGTTGAAGCTGGTGACGCGCTTAACCAATGATTTCAACTCTTCAGTCCATCTCTTTTCCATATCGATCCACCTATTAAATAAATTGAGAAAATTACTAGTCGACCCCGTGGAGTGCCTAGAAATATACGTTTGCAATTACGTATCCGGCCCTCCCTATCAACTAGTAGGTAGTTATACTAAGCCCATCCTTTTAAGCTGTCAAGCTTCGACGTTTGAATGCTCGCGTGCTTGGCTTTGACGGCTCGATCATCATGGGCAAGGAACACTTGTGTTGCGCCAATCAGGCTGCGCCACAGGCCACGGTGATCGGCAGCCACATGGAATTTGTGAACCATGGCATGCGGACACGCAAAGACCTGCGCGACTTTATTGCCGAGAAGCGCATGGACCCTCGACTTGTATTGGTGCCTGCCGACGGTGAGTCATACCGCTTTTAAGATAAGTTCCTGTAGGTAAGAAGGTGTGGCGCGGCCTTTGCACGGTCGTGCCACAGACTTGAAGACATGCAGGTCCGAACACCGTGAACATTTTCAACGCAAACCCTTGACCTTGACATCATTGGAAACTTCATGATGACTGCACACAGTGATTTGCATACTTGGAGCCGATGATGTCGCCCTCTACTCTCAATCCAACTGCCACAAACAGCCGCAGACTGCGGCTGTCATTGGTGGTCGTCGTCACAGCACAGTTGATGCTGGTTCTTGACGACACCATTGCCAATATTGCTCTTCCCAGCATTCAGCAAGACTTTGGTGTATCGGCAGGCCTCCTGCCATGGATCATCAGTGCATATGTGCTCGCATTCGGCAGCTTGTTGCTGTTCGGCGGTCGCATCGGGGATTTGTATGGACGCCGACGCGTCTTGCGTATTGGCCTAGTGTTATTTACGTTGGCGTCCCTGCTTGGCGGCTTGGGCGTCAATGTTGAGATGCTTCTTGCGTCCCGTGGCCTGCAGGGGGTTGGGGCAGCATTGGTCGCACCGAACGTGCTGGCGTTGATCGCCACGACCTTTCCTGTCGGCAAAGAGCGTAATACGGCATTGGCAGTCTATGCAGCCATGTCGGCAGTAGGCATGACCGTTGGTATTCTCCTGGGGGGCGTCTTGACTGGGTTCCTCAGTTGGCGGTGGGTCTTCCTCATTAATGTTCCGATTGGTCTGGCAGTGCTTGCAGGCACGCGGATGCTGGCTGAGGGACAGCGCAACGCTGGCACACTGAACACGTTTGACGCCATTAGCGGCTCTGGCGCGATGTTTGCGCTTGCGTTTGGCATTACGCGCGGCGGTGAGCATGGCTGGAACGATGCAGTGACGCTGGCTTCATTTGCTGTCTTCGCAGTGCTGGGAATTGTGTTCCTTGTATTGCAGCGCCGTCGCCAACATCCGATGCTGCCGCTTTCGTTGTTCAGAGATCGCAATCGGTCTGGCTCATACCTGGCGGTTCTCTTCATCGGCGGTGGGTTGATGGCGACGTACTTCCTGCTGACCCTGTTCATGCAGCAGGTTCTGCAGTTCACCCCGGTGATGTCTGGCCTTGCGTCTTTACCTGTCAGCGTCGGTATCGTTCTGGCTGCTGGAACGAGTACCAAACTGGTTGAGCGCTTTGTACCACGGGCAGTCGCTGTGCCAGGATTGTTGATCGCTGCGTTGGGGATGTATTGGCTATCGACGCTGAGTCCGACATCGTCATACCTGTGGCATGTGCTTCCTGCATTGTTCGTCACCTACTTCGGCCTGGGAATGGGATTCATGCCGTTGACCCTGACTGCGGTGCAAGGCGTCTCCGAGGAACAGGCGGGTGTTGCATCGGCCATGCTCAATACTTCCCAGCAGATCGGTGCAGCGCTCGGAGTGTCGCTACTCGCTACCATCTCCACTTTGACGGCGAATGGGTTTTTACCCAACGCAAGTACCGTCTTACAGCAAAGTCTGGCAGCAGGTGACACAAATCTGATCGCAAAGGCGAGTGAAGCGTTGGCTCAGGGTTATGCAACGGCGTTTCTTGCTGGAGCAGCCTTGCTGACAGTCGCGGCAACTGTCGTAGCCGTGGTAGTCAATACCCAACAGACGCAGCACACCTCGGCGGCACATATTTGAGGTTACATTTAAAAGGTGCATGAATGGCTGCTTAGTGGAACGTCGAACGGCAGCAGTGGGTCGATCGCAGCCGCAACAGCACGCTTGATCGCCCTCTGGACCGTTTGCGGGTAGCGGTGATGCCGACGCAGCACGCCTGACCTTGGGTCTGCCGATTGCATGACAGGCTGCGTCCAGGTCTAGCCCGTCAGGAAACGCAAAGGCGCCATCACGATCTGCGGGAACAGCACCAGCAGTAACAGCACCGCTAAATGCGCCAGCAGATACGGCGTGACTGCCTTGATTACCGGCTCCATGCGAACCTTGGCCACGCCACAAACGACATTGAGTACGGTGCCCACCGGTGGCGTGATCAGGCCGATGGCATTGTTCATCATGAACATCACGCCAAAATAAACCGGGTCGATGCCGGCCATGCGCACCACCGGCAGCAGCACCGGCACCAGGATCAGGATGGTCGGTGCAAAGTCCAGCGCGGTGCCGACCAGAAAGATCAGCCCCATGATCACCAGCATGAGCAAGACCGGATTGTCCACCAGTGGCAGCAGCATGTCGGCGACCGTGGCCGGGATGTTTGCCGCAGCGATCAGCCAGGCGGAAACCTGCGCGGCGGCGACCAGGAACATGACCACGGCTGACGTTTTTGCGGCGGCCAGCAACAGGCTGTAGAGCTGCTTGAACTTCAACTCGCGGTACACCACAAAGCCGACGAACAAGGCATAAAAGACTGCCACCACGGCGGCTTCCGTCGGGGTGAAATAGCCGCCTTTTAATCCACCGACGATGAGCACTGGCAGCAGCAATGCCCAAAAGCCTGCGACGGTCGCCGCCAGGCGCTGGCGCAGCGGCATCCGGTCGCCGCGCGGCATTTTGTCGCGGCGCGCCTGGAATGCCCAGGTGACGACCAGCGCCACTGCCATCAACAAACCAGGCACGATGCCGGCGATAAAAAGTTTGGTGATCGAGATATTGCCGACCACGCCCAGCATGACAAAGCCGATCGAAGGTGGAATGATGGGCGCGATGATACCGCCCGATGCAATCAGTCCGGAGGCACGAGGGATGTCGTAGCCGGCGTTGCGCATCATCGGAATCAGCAGAGCGGCAACGGCTGCCGTATCGGCAATTGCTGAACCGGACAGCGATGCCATGATCACGCAGGCAAAGATGGCCACATAGCCCAGGCCGCCTTTGAAATGGCCGACCCAGGCACTGGCGACCCCGACGATGCGGGTCGAGATGCCGCCGGCATTCATCAGTTCGCCCGCGAGCACAAAAAATGGAATCGCCATCAACGGGAAGCTGTCTGCGCCGGACAGCATGTTCTGCGCAAGGATCTGCGCGTCAAAAAAATCCATGTACCACATCATGGCCATGCTGCAGGCCAACAGCGCGAACGAGATTGGCACGCCTAATGCCATTGCGCCGAGGAGCGCGACGACAAAGATAAGGACGATCATGGCCGGCTCCCTTACTCGCTGCCGCTGACTTGCAGCAGCTCGTGCGGGCTGACCTTGCCGAGCAGGAGCCGCAGGATGTTCCAGCAGGTCGTCAGCGCGATCGACGCGGCGCATAGATAGGCTACCGAATACACGATGGCGAGAGAAATGCCGGTCACCATACCGGTGTTAGCCGCGTTCAGATTGTATTGTTTGATCAGTCCCCACAACAACACGCCGCAGCAGCCGAGTACGATGCATTGCGCCAGCAGCACGGTGGCCAATAGCGCTTTGCCCGACAGGCGTGCTGCCACCATGTTCATTCCCAGGTGCCCGCCTTCGCGCATCGCGATGATCGCGCCGAGGAAGGTGATCCAGATGAACATGAAGCGCGAAAGCTCTTCCGAGATATTGATGCCGGATTCAAAGAAGTGGCGCAACACGACATTGCCGAACACCATCAGGCACATGGCGGCCAGGCAAACGACGATGATGACTTCCAGCGTCTTGAAATACCAGTCGACGAGTCGGTTCATGACCGGGGCTCCTTGTCATATTTTTTGGCCAGGCATTCGCCAGGAATGTTCAAAACGTAAAAATCTTCCCGGGATTCATGAGGTTATGCGGATCCATCGCATGCTTAATCTGGCGCATCAGGTTGACCGACGCGCTGCCGAGTTCATCGAGCAGGAAACCCTGTTTGTGCAGGCCGATTCCATGTTCGCCGGTACACGTTCCATCCATTGCCAAGGCCCTGGCGACCAGCCGGGCGTTCAGATGTTCGGCCTGGTCGATCTCGGCCTGGTTAGCGCCGTCGACCAGCATCTGGACGTGGAAATTGCCGTCGCCGACATGGCCGACAATCGGCGCCAGCATGCCGCTCTGCTGCAGGTCGCTGGTGGTTTCGCCAACACATTCTGCGAGGCGCGAGATCGGCACGCAGACATCCGTGACGACCGAGCGGGAGCCCGGGCGCAATTGCAGCACAGCGAAATACACATTGTGCCGCGCCTCCCACAGCTTGCTGCGTTCCTCGGGGCTGCTTGCCCACTGAAACTGCGCGCCGCCGCCGTCGCGACAAATATCCTGTACCAGTTCAACCTGTTCTTTTACGCCGGCTTGACTGCCGTGGAACTCAAAAAACAGATGCGGCTGTTCGGGCAGACCAGTCTTGCTGTAAAGGTTCAGCGCTTGAATGGCCACGCTGTTGACGAACTCTACGCGGGCGATCGGCACACCCATCTGAATGGTCTGCACTACCGCCTGCACTGCGGACTCGATGTCAGAGAAGGCGCAGACAGCCGCCATGATGCTCTCGGGAAGCGGGTACAGTTTGACGGTCGCTTCAACCACGACGCCCAGCGTGCCTTCGGAGCCGACGAACAGCCGGGTCAGGTCGTAACCGGCTGCTGATTTTTTGGCGCGGCGTGCGGTTTTGATGATCTCGCCATCCGCGGTGACCACCGTCAGGTTAATGACGTTTTCCCGCATGGTGCCATAGCGAACCGCGTTGGTGCCGGACGCGCGCGTGGCGCACATGCCGCCGATCGTCGCATCGGCGCCCGGGTCGACCGGGAAGAACAAACCGGTATCGCGCAGCAAGGCGTTCAGTGCTTTGCGCGTTACCCCAGGCTGCACTGTGGCGGTCTGGTCCTGGTCGTGGATTGCCAGCACGCCATTCATCTGTTGCAGGTTGAGGGTCAGGCCGCCTTTTGCGGCCAGCGTATTGCCTTCCAGCGAAGAGCCCGCCCCATAAGGTACAAGCGGGATACGATGATCACGACATAAACGCACGATCGCCTGGACTTCATCGGTGCTGCGCGCAAATGCGACGGCGTCCGGCGGCATTGCGGGAAAGATCGATTCGTCCCGGCCATGGTGTTCGCGTATGGCGGTATTGGTCGAAAGGCGCTCGCCTAACAGGTCCCGCAGGCTGGCGACGAATTCAACAGGTAACGCGTACGCAGGCAATAATGTGGTTTGATTCATGGATGTGCTCAGGTTTTTTGAAAAGTTGGCGGCAGCGCAGACCGTTGGTCCGACGCTGCATCATCACCAAGCATTATTTACCGGCGCGTACCCTGGCGATTTCGCTGTAAACCAGATTCATGAACTCCGGACCGATTTTTTGCACATGCGGGGCGATCGCCGGCGGCACCAGGTCACGGATTTTTTGCAAGTCCGCTTCCGAGAATTGTGTCACCTGAACGCCTTTGTCCTTCATGCCCTGCAGGGCCGTGGTCGCTTCGGCTGCGGTTCCGGCACGCTGATAGGCGGTGGCGTTTTTGGCGGCAGCCGTCATCAGCTTTTGCTCCTCTTTCGACAGGCTGTCCCAGAATTTTTTCGAGACCGCAAAGATCAGCGGCGAATACACATGGCCAGACAAGGTCATGTACTTTTGCACTTCATAGAAGCGCTGTGTGTACATCAGCACGACCGGATTTTCCTGGCCATCGAAGGCTTTGCTTTCCAGTGCGACGAACAGCTCGGACCATGGCAGCGGCGAGGCATTGGCGCCGATCGCCTTGAAGGCGTCCAGTGTCAACGGATTTGGTTGGGTCCGCAGCTTCAGGCCTTTCAGGTCGGCCAGGGTATTGACCGGACGGCGCGAATTCGTAATGTGGCGAAAGCCGTTCTCCCACCAGCCAAGCACATGAATGCCGACACCGTTGAGCTTTTCGTTCAGACTGTTGCCGACCGGTCCGTCGAACACAGCATGTGCTTCCGCTTCCGTCTTGAACAGGAAGGGCACATCCTGAAATCCGAGCTCCTTGACCTGACCTAACAAGCCCAGGGCGCTGCCTGTGTAAAACTCCTGTACGCCGCCTTGCAAGGCGCCCAGCATTTGCGGGTCAGGCCCCAAAGCCTGATTGCCGATGACGGAAATTTTCATTTTGCCGTCGCTGACTTTCGCCATTTCGGCGGCAAACATTTTGGCTGCCTTGCCTGCTGGATGATCTTCGGCGAAGCCAAAGCCAAAGCGGGCAGTACGTGGCTTGATGTCCTGGGCGCTCACGCTGAGCGCCGTGAAGGCGGCGACGGCGATCAGGGCTGCTGCGCTGAGATGTCGGTTCAGTTTCATGGGTTTGTCTCCTGATGGTTTTGGTTTTTTAGCGCCGGCTTTTTATGCGCGTCGTTCAATACGATTGCGTAACAGGCCGATACCTTCGATCTCTACTTCGCACACGTCGCCCGGCTTCATATACAAAGGCGGGGTTCGTGCGTGTCCTATGCCTGCTGGTGTGCCTGCAACGATCAGGTCGCCGGCTTCCAGCGTGATGGCTTGACTGAGGATGACGATCAACGACTCGACGTCGAACACCATGTCATTGGTGTTGGCGGATTGCACGGTCTGGCCATTGAGCCTGGTTTGGATCGACAAGCCGCGCGCACCAGGGGGAAGTTCATCGGCAGTCACCAGCCAGGGACCAAAACCGCCGGTGCCGTCAAAGTTCTTACCGACCATCCATTGCGGCGACTTGAATTGGTACTCGCGCACGCTGCCATCGTTAAATACCGAATACGCCAGAACATGGGTCAGCGCCTGGTTGCGCGCGATGCAGCTGCCGCCTTTGCCGATCACCACTGCCAGCTCACCTTCATAATCGAGCGTGTCGGAAAGGTCGGTATGCAGCAGCGGCGCTTCATGCGCAGTCAGGCTGGTATTGAAACGCGAAAAGAGGGTCGGATAGTCAGGCTGCTTGAAGCCGCTTTCTTCGGTATGGTCGCGATAGTTCAGGCCAACGCAGATAATCTTCCGCGGGCGACCCAGGGGCGGCAGGAACTGCACGCTTGTGAGGTCAATTGCGGGCTGCAGCAACATCGCCCTGGCGGCTTTGTTGAAGGCTGCGGCGCTGTCCTGGGCCAGCGCATCCAGGCTGCCGGGATACGCCGCCGCGCCCTGCATGGCACCGTGCCAGGTGTTGCTCCCGGCGTCGCAAACTGCCCACCCTTCGTTTCCATCCAACAAAAACTGAACCAGCTTCATCGTCCGCCTTTAAAGTTTCGATATGTGCAATTTACCATCAGTAATATATCAAGCGCAAGATAATATATTATTTTTTATTTGGTATATTATGGATATAGAATTCTAGAATGACCGCCATGTTGATCAATAAACGCACTCAGGCAGAGGCCGCCTTCGAACTTATCCGCGCCGAAATCATGGCCGGCAGCCTGCTGCCCGGCTCCAAACTGAACATCGGCGCGCTGGAAAAGCGCCTCGAGGTCAGCCTGGGCGCCATCCGCGAGGCACTGTCGCGCCTCAATGCCGAAGGACTGGTGATCTCGGAATCGCATCGCGGCTACCGGGTGACACCGGTCAGTAGCGAGGATTTGCTGGACTTGACCCGGACCCGGGTGGAGATTGAATCGCTTTGCCTGAGCAAGGCGATGCAACACGGGGACGTCGAATGGGAATCCCGCATTGTTGCGGCGTCCCACCGAATGGAACGTCTGGAAACGCTGCCGACCGAAGCCGAACCCAGATCGACACCGGCGTGGAATGACGCCCACGGCCAATTTCATGAAGCACTGGTCAGCGCCTGCCCCAGTGCCTGGCTACTACGCATGCGTAAAGTGTTGTACCAGCAAAGCGAGCGCTACCGGCGACTCTCGGTCCCGCTCGGGACGGATAAGCGTAACGTCCACGACGAACATCGGCGCCTGATGGAAGCGGTGCTGCGCGGCGACGAACCGGCGGTATTCCAGGAACTCGAGCAGCATTTTTTTGCAACGGCACAAATCATTTTGCGCTCGCTGCCGCAGTAGCCTGCAATGTCGGAATCATTGATGGCACCCTGAGCTGCAAGACCCTGCGC
>NZ_DAIUCO010000228.1:0-3862 GCF_036846085.1 Noviherbaspirillum sp.
ATCTACGACGACCTGTCCAAGCAGGCGGTCGCCTATCGTCAGATGAGCCTGCTGCTGCGCCGTCCGCCGGGCCGCGAAGCCTATCCGGGCGACGTGTTCTATCTGCACAGCCGTCTGCTTGAGCGTGCCGCTCGCGTCAACCCTGACTACGTCGCTGCCTTCACCAAGGGCGAAGTACAGGGCAAGACCGGTTCGCTGACCGCATTGCCGATCATCGAAACACAGGCAGGCGACGTTTCCGCGTTCGTTCCGACCAACGTGATTTCGATTACCGACGGCCAGATCTTCCTCGAGACTTCGCTGTTCAACGCCGGTATCCGTCCTGCGATCAACGCCGGTATCTCGGTGTCCCGCGTCGGTGGCGCCGCTCAGACCAAGGTCATCAAGGGCCTGTCCGGCGGTATCCGTACCGACCTGGCGCAGTATCGTGAACTGGCGGCGTTCGCGCAGTTCGCGTCGGACCTCGATGAAGCGACCCGCAAGCAGCTCGACCGCGGTGCGCGCGTGACGGAATTGCTGAAGCAGCCGCAGTACTCGCCGCTGCCGATTTCGTTGATGGCCGTGTCGCTGTTCGCAGTGAACAAGGGCTACTTCGACAGCATCGACGTCAAGCAGGTGCTGGCCTTCGAAGCCGGCCTGCACAACTTCATGAAGACCAGCCACGGCGCATTGCTGCAGAAGATTGAAGACACCAAGCAACTCGATAAGGACGGCGAAGCAGCACTGGCCGCCGCGATTGCCGACTTCAAGAAAACATTCTGAGCTTCGCCGGCGCACAAGGAGTAACGACTCATGGCTGCAGGTAAAGAGATACGCGGCAAGATCAAAAGCGTAGAGAACACGAAGAAGATCACGAAGGCGATGGAAATGGTCGCCGCATCCAAAATGCGCAAGGCGCAGGACAGGATGCGGTCCGCCCGTCCCTACAGTGACAAGATTCGTAATATCGCCGCCAACTTGTCGCAAGCCAATCCCGAATACACGCATCCGTTTCTGGTGAAGCAGGACACAGCGAAAACGGTGGGCATCATCGTCGTCACCACGGACAAAGGTCTGTGCGGCGGCATGAATACCAACGTGCTGCGTTCGGTCACCACCAAGGTGCGCGAACTCGAAGGTCAAGGAAACAAGGTGGAAGCCGTCGCCATTGGCAACAAGGGTTTCGGCTTTCTGAATCGCATTGGCGCCAAGGTCGTGTCGCATGCCATCCAGCTCGGCGACACGCCGCACCTGGAAAAGCTGATCGGCCCGGTCAAGGTGCTGCTCGACGCTTACCAGGAAGGCCGGCTGGACGCGGTCTACATCTGCTACACCAAGTTCATCAACACGATGCGCCAGGAACCGATGATGGAGCAGTTGCTGCCGTTGTCATCCGAACGCATGCAGGCGGACAAGGGTAATCTCGCATGGGATTACATCTATGAGCCGGATGCCCAGACCGTGATCGATGAACTGCTGGTGCGTTATGTCGAAGCACTGATCTACCAGGCGGTTGCCGAGAACATGGCATCCGAGCAGTCGGCACGCATGGTGGCGATGAAGGCGGCAAGCGACAACGCGGGCAATGTGATCGGTGAACTGAAGCTGGTCTACAACAAGACGCGTCAGGCTGCGATTACCAAAGAACTTTCCGAGATCGTTGCCGGAGCGGCTGCGGTTTAACCAATAACGACGCTGCTCGATTGCCGCCCCTTCGGGGGCAGCCGGATGAAGGATGGGTTCAAGACGATTGCGTCAACCATCCTCGCCACGGCTGTCCCCTGGAGAAGGAAATCGAGCAGCTGCAAAGAATTTAAATTAACTATTGAAGGAACGAAGATGGCTGATGGCAAAATCGTTCAGTGTATCGGCGCCGTGGTGGACGTTGAGTTCCCGCGCAACGCGATGCCCAAGATTTACGATGCCCTGAAAATGGACGGCTCCGAGCTGACCCTGGAAGTGCAGCAGCAGCTGGGCGACGGCGTCGTCCGTACCATTGCGCTGGGTTCTTCCGAAGGTCTGCGCCGCGGCATGATGATCCGCAATACCGGCGCACCGATCTCGGTGCCCATCGGTAAGGCGACTCTGGGCCGCATCATGGACGTGCTGGGCAACCCGATCGACGAATGCGGACCGGTGAGCAGCGCACAGACTGCACCGATCCACCGCCGCGCGCCTGCATACGACGACCTGTCGCCGTCGCAGGAACTGCTCGAAACCGGCATCAAGGTGATTGACCTGGTCTGCCCGTTCGCCAAAGGCGGTAAGGTTGGCCTGTTCGGCGGCGCCGGCGTGGGCAAGACCGTGAACATGATGGAACTGATCAACAACATCGCGAAGGCACACTCGGGTCTGTCCGTGTTCGCCGGCGTGGGTGAGCGTACTCGTGAAGGTAACGACTTCTACCACGAGATGGCCGATGCCAAGGTGGTTGATCTGGACAATCCGGAAAACTCCAAGGTTGCGATGGTGTATGGTCAGATGAACGAACCGCCAGGCAACCGCCTGCGCGTTGCGCTGACCGGCCTGACGATCGCTGAAGGCTTCCGCGATGAAGGCAAGGACGTTCTGTTCTTCGTCGACAACATCTACCGCTACACACTGGCCGGTACCGAAGTGTCCGCGCTGCTGGGCCGTATGCCCTCCGCGGTGGGTTACCAGCCAACATTGGCCGAGGAAATGGGCCGCCTGCAGGAGCGCATCACCTCCACCAAGACCGGTTCGATCACCTCGATCCAGGCCGTGTACGTCCCTGCGGACGACTTGACCGACCCGTCGCCTGCAACCACGTTTGCTCACCTCGACTCCACCGTCGTGTTGTCGCGTGACATCGCCGCGCTCGGTATTTATCCCGCCGTGGACCCGCTCGATTCGACCTCGCGTCAGCTTGACCCGAACGTCGTCGGCCAGGACCACTACGAGACGGCACGCGCCGTCCAGGGCACGCTGCAGCGCTACAAGGAGCTGCGCGACATCATCGCGATTCTGGGCATGGACGAACTGGCGCCGGAAGACAAGCTGGTCGTGGCACGCGCTCGTAAGATGCAGCGTTTCCTGTCGCAGCCATTCCACGTCGCTGAAGTGTTTACCGGTTCCCCAGGCAAGTACGTTTCGCTGAAGGACACGATCAAGGGCTTCAAGATGATCGCATCCGGCGAACTCGATCACCTGCCGGAACAGGCGTTCTACATGGTCGGCACGATCGACGAAGCGATCGAAAAAGCCAAGAAGATTCAGTAATCGGGTTGTCGTTTCCCGCCGCGAGGCGGGTGCGACGGACGGTCTGGTCTTCAGACGAACACATAAGGTTCCAACATGGCAAACACTATTCACGTAGACGTCGTCTCCGCCGAAGAGGAAATCTTCGCCGGCGCGGCCGAGTTCGTCGCGTTGCCGGGTGAAGCCGGCGAGTTGGGCATCTATCCGATGCACACCCCGCTGATCACCCGCATCCGGCCGGGCGCGGTACGCATCAAGGTGCCGGGACAAAGCGAAGACGAGTTCGTTTTCGTCGCCGGCGGCATTCTGGAAGTGCAGCCGAATGGCGTGACGGTACTGGCCGACACCGCCATCCGTGGTGCCGACCTGGACGAAGCCAAAGCGGCTGAAGCCAAGAAGCTGGCGGAACAGGCATTGTCGAACAAGGATTCCGCGATCGATTACGCCAAGGCGCAAGCCGAGCTCGCAGCGGCGATCGCGCAATTGCAGGCAATCCACAAGTTGCGTCAAAAGCGGTAAGGAAGACAGGCATTACAATGAAAGGCAGCTTCGGCTGCCTTTTTTATTGCCGCATCCAAAATCGGGAGCCGGCAAAACGCGTTCCCGGAGGCCTCCATGACACCAACAACCATATCGGCACTGCTGGCAGAAAGTCGCACTATCG
>NZ_DAIUCO010000228.1:3872-8781 GCF_036846085.1 Noviherbaspirillum sp.
CTTGTCCGCGCAGACGAATCGACCAAGCCACGAAGTCGCTGCCTATCTGCAAAGCAAGGGCTACCGTATCATTCCCGTCAATCCAACCTACACGGGCACCACCATTCTTTCCGAACATTGCTATCCCACGCTGACCGCGGCAGCAAAAGTCCTGTCGGAAGAGGGCCTGACAATCGACATTGTCGACTGCTTCCGTCGCCCGGAGCATATGGCGGCCATCGTCCAGGAGGCGATTGCCAACCGCGTGCGCTGCATCTGGATGCAACTCGGCATAGTTGAACCCGCAGCCGCAGCCGCAGCGGAAAAGGCTGGCCTCCAGGTGGTGATGGATAAATGCATGATGATTGAACACCGAAGGTTGAGCTAGGGGCAACTGCAAAAGGAGACACCATGAAAGTGCATGAACAATTCCGCGCCGGGCAGACAGTAACGCTGGTCGACAGCGATGCGCAACGCAAGCCGCTCTCCAGCGGCGACAACGCGGCCGACAAGAAGCAGGTCGAGCAGCTGGCGTCACAGATTGCCGACCTGCAGAATCTTCTGTATGCGGAACACAAGCGCAAGCTGCTCGTCATCCTCCAGGGCATGGATACGTCCGGCAAAGACGGTACGGTCAAAGGTGTTTTCGGGAAGATCGATCCGCTCGGCATTCAGACGGTCGCGTTCAAGGCGCCGACGCAGCAGGAAAAAGACCATGATTTTCTATGGCGGATTCATTCCCGCGTGCCCGGCAAGGGCGAGCTCGTCATCTTCAACCGTAGTCACTACGAAGACGTCGTGATCACCCGCGTGCATGACTGGATCGACGACGCGGAACGCCTGCGGCGGTACGCGCATATCCGCGATTTCGAGCGCCTGCTGGTGGAAACCGGAACCGTCGTCTTGAAATTCTTCCTGCATATCTCGAAGGACGAACAGAAAAATCGCCTGGAAGCCCGTCTGGCCGATCCGGAAAAGCATTGGAAATTCGATATGCAGGATATCGAGGAGCGTAAAAGCTGGGACGCATATCAGCGTCTCTATACGCAGGCCATCCTCGAGACCGACACCGATCACGCGCCTTGGTATGTCATCCCCGCAGACTCGAAGACGCACCGCAATCTTGCGATCGCACACATCGTCCTGCAAACGATGCAGGACATGCAGTTGGCGTATCCGCCTGAAAATCCGGCATTGGCCAGTATCAAAATTCAATGACCGGACCAAGGGACAGACCTTATGCAATTCGCGCGTCGTTGGCTGCCAGAAATTATCGCGACCCCGCTCTTGCCGGTACTGATCGCACAAGGACGGCGCACACGCAGGATCACGCCACGTCTGCCCGAAGCGGCCGGCCCGCGCGAGGGGGCTACCGATACACTGCATGACACAGCTGCACTAACCCTGCTGGCCGTCGGAGAATCGCCGGTAGCAGGCGTTGGCGTCGCACTGCAACAGGAAGCTATCACCGCGCAGCTTGCTGCAATACTGTCGCGGCATGTCATGCAACCGGTGACATGGCGGGCGATCGGGCGCAATGGTGTGACGGCGAGAGAGGCACATGCGTTATTACTTCCCCAGGTTCCGCAACAGCCGGTCGACATCGTCTTCGTCGCATTCGGCGTCAATGACACGACGGCATTCCGGCCTGTTGCGCAATGGCGCAACGACATGCGCCGCCTGTTGCTGGAGATCGACCGGATCTGCACGCCCGGCGTAATACTGCTGTCGGGCGTGCCGCCAATGGCGCACTTTCCGGCACTGCCGCAGCCCCTGCGCTGGGTGATGGGTTTAAAGGCAACCGCGCTTGACGCCGCAGTGCGCGACCTTGCTGACGTCACGTCGCACATCCAGGCGAAGCTGTTGTATGTGCCGGTATCGATTGATCCGGCTGATAAAAGCCTCATGGCATCAGACGGCTACCATGCTTCCGCAAAAGGTTGCACCATATGGGCAGGCCTGATCGCCAGCGCCTATGTACAGCATGCCAACGGCAGTTCGCAAGCCGCTAAAGGTACGTAATGGAACAATTGCTGAATCCGGATTTCTGGGAAGTGGCCAGCTTCGTGGTCACCGTATTCGGCTTTCCGTTCGCCATCTTCCTCTTTCTCTACGAGCAGCGGCGGGAGCGCGACTCGGAAGACGAGGAGGCATATCAGCTGTTGCAGGACGCCTACAACGATTTCCTGAAAATCGTGCTCGACAATCCTGACCTCCAGTTGCGCAGCGCCACTACCAGCATGGACCTGACCGCCGAACAGCGGGAACGCAAGCTCATCATTTTTGAAATGCTGGTCGCCTTGTTTGAACGCGCCTACATCGTCGCCTACGAACCCGACCTGAAGGGCGTGGCATTGCGGCGCTGGAACTCATGGAACGACTACATGCACGAGTGGTGCCATCGCAAGGACTTCAATAACCTTCTGCCGCAGCTGCTGCGTGGCGAAGACCCGGATTTCGCCGCTTACATCCGCGGCATTGCGGAACAGGAAATGTCACCGCACACCGAAGAGGTGTCCTGACTGCAATCCACTTCTCCTGGGGGATTAGGCGATAATGGCGCTCCTACTGAAAGCAAGCCAGCCATGTCCGCACAATTCGCCCCTCTTAAGAACGACACCTTTCTCCGTGCGCTGTTGCGCCAACCTACCGAATACACGCCGATGTGGCTCATGCGCCAGGCCGGCCGGTATCTGCCCGAGTACAACGCCACCCGCAAACGGGCCGGATCCTTCCTCGGGCTTGCCAAGAACCCGGATTACGCCACGGAAGTCACCCTGCAGCCCCTCGACCGCTATGCACTCGACGCGGCCATCCTGTTCTCGGACATCCTGACCGTGCCGGACGCGATGGGTCTGGGCCTGTATTTCGCCGAAGGCGAAGGCCCGAAATTCCAGCATCCGCTGCGCGACGAGGCGGCCGTCAAGGCGTTGCGGCAACCGGAACCGGGAAGCCTGCAATACGTCTTCGACGCCGTCACCCAGATCCGTACCGCGCTTAATGGTCGTGTGCCGTTGATAGGCTTCTCCGGCAGTCCCTGGACGCTCGCCTGCTATATGGTCGAAGGCGGCGGATCGGATGACTTCCGTACCGTCAAGACCATGCTCTACAACCGGCCCGACCTGATGCATCACATCCTGTCGATGAACGCAGCGGCCGTCTCGGAATACCTGAACGCGCAGATCGACGCCGGCGCACAGGCGGTGATGATTTTCGATACCTGGGGAGGCGCGCTGGCCGACGGCGCTTATCAGCAGTTTTCCCTGGACTACATGCGCAAGGTGGTCGGCCAATTGAAACGCGAGCATGACGGTGTCCGGATTCCGGCCATTGTCTTTACCAAGGGCGGCGGGCTGTGGCTCGAGCAGATCGCGGATACCGGCGCCGACGCCGTCGGGCTGGACTGGACGGTGAATCTCGGCGAGGCGCGCAACCGGGTGGGGCATCGAGTCGCTTTGCAGGGAAACCTCGACCCGGTGGTGCTGTTTGCAGGTGCCGAAAAAATCGAGGCCGAGGTGACGAGGGTGCTGCAATCCTTCGGCAAGCCGGAAGCCGGAAACGGACATGTGTTCAACCTCGGACACGGCATCTCGCAATTCACACCGCCGGAAGCCGTGTCGGTGCTCGTCGATACCGTGCAGAAGGTCAGCCGTGAAATCCGTTCAGGAATTGTTCCGGACGGCAAGCTTTAAGTGGTTTTTCCGGATCGTTTTATTGGGCTTATTCACATAATTGCCGTTGTGTGCAAAGCACCAAGAAAAATTTTTAAATTATTTTAGTGGATTCATTTCCTTTTTTAAGTCATTGATTTATATAGCCTAATTTTTTGCATTTCATTTCGGCATTCTATTGAAACCCGCATAAAATCAAGGCTTAACCATGGTCAAGAGGGGCTTTTCCACAAAGTTATCCACAGACTTTGTGGATAGGTAAAAAACCCTTTATGAAACCGATAGTTAGGTTGAATTGTGAAAATTTACATTAAGTGCATACAGCATTTTTTACAAAAGGAAAGCAAGTGCCATAACTTGACTTCCGTAAAAATCTAGGTTTGGCGAAATGACATCAAAAAACAGCGGCGCCAGCGAACAAAATTTCTTTATATAAATAACCATGTAATCCAATTGCCGTAGCACCGATTCAGCGCGCCGCGCAGCAACTTATTCACATATTTATGTGATGCAAATCCTTGTGCAAAGCAGCAAGCGTTTTCTCAAGAAATTTCAAACCGTGGATTTGAGGTTTTTCAAGTCATTGATTTAAAACAAGAAATTTTTTGCTGCCGAAATAGGCATTGACGCGAAAGCCGCATGCCTGCTTCGGTTTCCGGCTGTCAAGTATCCATTGTCCACAAAGTTATCCACAGCAGTTGTGGATAGCGGAAAAACCCTTTATGAAACGGGCAGTTAGGTCGAATCCTCAACCTTTACATCAAGTTCGTGAAACACCAAATACTCCGGATCGCACTCGATACCCCACTTGACTTCTGCTTCGATTATCGCTTTCAGATTGCGGAGGGGGAAGCGCCCGCGCTCCCGGGACAACTTGCGCTGGTGCCCTTCGGGCGCCGGGAGGTAACTGGCATCGTTATCGGCATCGTGGAGACGACCGATGTGCCGGAGGACAAGCTCAAGGACGTTATTGCGATCCGCAGCCAGATTGCGCCGTTGTCGCCACAGTGGCTGGCGCTGTGCGGGTTCGCCGCGGATTATTACCAGCGCCCGCTGGGGGAAGTGGCGATTCCCGGCCTGCCTAAAAATCTGCGCGGGCTCAAGACGGTGTCCATCGACCGCGCGCTGAAGAAACTGGGCAAGGAGACGCCGGTCCAGCAGGTCGAGCCGGTCGCCATGCCCCTGCTCAATGATGCGCAACGGCAGGCCGCCGATGCGATTGCCGCCGCCGAAGGCTTCGTACCCACGCTGTTATACGG
>NZ_DAIUCO010000229.1:0-8715 GCF_036846085.1 Noviherbaspirillum sp.
GGGGTAGTGAGGTCGAGCTAACGCATTCGGTAGATCAACCTTCACACCCCCACCCTAGCCCTCCCCCCTGCAAAGGGGAGGGAAGCGTCAGTTTGTTGTTTGAACGAAATCCGTGCTTCGATCACCAGCACACCGCATACCAAACCCGCGCGGCGTCCTACCGGCGGGTTTTTTGTTGACCGTAACCGACCGTAACCATTTCCAACCCACGACATGGACCTTACTCTCGCGCTCAAGGCGCTCATCATGGGCATCGTCGAAGGATTGACGGAGTTCCTGCCGATTTCCTCGACCGGCCATCTCATCTTGACCGCCAGCCTGATCGGCTTTACCGGCGACAAGGTCAAAGTGTTTGAAATTGCCATCCAGGCAGGCGCTATGCTCTCCGTCTGCTGGGAATACCGCGCCCGCATCGCCAGCGTGCTGGCCGGCCTGTTCAGCGACCGGAAGGCGCAGCGGTTCGCCATCAATGTGCTGGTCGCATTTATCCCGGCCGCGACGCTCGGATTTCTGCTCCATAAAAATATCAATGCGCTGCTGTTTCACCCCGTGCCGGTCGCGATGGCGTTCATCGTCGGCGGCCTGATCATCCTCTGGGTGGAGCGCCGCAACCGGATGAACCCGAATCCGCCGCGGGTGCAATCGGTGGACGACATGTCGCCGCTCGACGCGTTGAAGGTGGGCCTTGCGCAATCGTTCTCGCTGGTGCCCGGCACCAGCCGTTCCGGCGCCACCATCATCGGCGGCATGCTGTTCGGCCTGTCGCGCAAGGCGGCAACCGAGTTCTCCTTCTTCCTTGCGATTCCTACACTTTTCGGTGCGTCCGCCTATTCGCTGTACAAGTCCCGCGACCTGCTGTCGATGGCCGACGTGCCGCTGTTCACCATCGGCACCGTCTCCGCCTTCGTATCGGCCTTCCTGTGCGTGCGCTGGCTGCTGCGCTACATCAGCTCGCACGACTTCACCATTTTTGCGTGGTACCGGATCGCGTTCGGACTGGTCGTGCTGGCAACGGCCTACACCGGCGTGGTGGATTGGAGCCATTGATGATGTGATGTGAGGTTGTCATTCCGGGCGCTGGGCGGAATGACAACGGCCTGCCTGTTGCGCCGGCAGAATTGCCGGCTGCAGGGACATAATCCCGGTCGACAGCTCCCGTCCCGCGCCGCATCCAACTACAATAGCGGGATGCCTGACCAGACCATCAGCGACCGCGCGCTGCACATCCTCCAGACCGTATTCGGTTACCCATCCTTTCGCGGCCAGCAAGCCGATATCGTTCAGCATGTTGCTCAAGGCGGCGACGCGCTGGTACTCATGCCCACCGGCGGCGGCAAGTCGTTGTGCTACCAGATTCCCGCATTGCTGCGCGACGGTGTCGGCGTGGTGGTCTCGCCTCTTATTGCGTTGATGCAAGACCAGGTCGATGCACTGGCCGAAGTCGGCGTGCGCGCCGCCTTCCTGAACTCCACCCAGTCGTTCGACGAGGCGATGCAGACCGAGCGCCGGGTGCGCAGGGGAGAAATCGATCTCGTCTACGTCGCGCCGGAACGGCTGATGACGCCACGCTGCCTCGAGCTTCTCGAGTCGTCGAAGATCGCCTTGTTCGCCATCGATGAAGCGCATTGCGTATCGCAATGGGGACACGACTTCCGCCCGGAATACATGAAGCTGTCGGTCTTGCACGAACGCTTCCCGGATGTGCCGCGCATCGCGCTCACTGCGACAGCCGATCCGCAGACCCGCGCGGAGATCGCGCACAACCTGCAGCTCGACGACGCGCCGCAGTTCGTATCGTCGTTCGACCGTCCCAACATCCGCTACCAGATCGTCGAAAAGGCGAATGCGCGCAAACAGGTTCTCGACTTCATCCGCGACGAACATCCGGGCGATGCCGGCATTGTGTATTGCCTTTCACGCAAGAAGGTGGAGGAAACCGCCGAGTTCCTGAACGCCAACGGCATTCCCGCATTGCCCTACCACGCGGGCATGGACATGCAGGTGCGCAGCGCCAACCAGGCGCGCTTCCTGCGCGAGGAATCGATGGTGATGGTTGCCACCATTGCCTTCGGCATGGGAATCGACAAGCCGGATGTACGCTTTGTCGCCCATCTCGACCTGCCGAAAAGCATCGAGGGCTATTACCAGGAAACCGGCCGCGCCGGCCGCGACGGCGCGCCTGCCGATGCCTGGATGGCTTACGGCTTGCAGGACGTGGTGCAGCAGCGGCGCATGATCGACGAATCGGAAGCCGGCGACACCTACAAGCGCATCCAGACTGCCAAGCTGGATGCCATGCTCGGCCTGTGCGAAACGCTCAACTGCCGGCGCGTGCGCCTGCTGGACTATTTCGGCCAGCCGTCCGGCCCTTGCGGCAATTGCGATATCTGCATCAGTCCTCCCGTCTCCTTCGACGGCACCGTCAAGATGCAGAAGCTGTTGTCATCGATCTACCGGGTCGAGCAGCGCTTCGGCGCAGGCCATGTGATCGACGTGCTGCGCGGCGTCGAATCCGACAAGGTCAAGCAATGGCGGCACGACAAGCTGTCGACATTCGGCGTCGGCAATGACGCCAGCGAGGCCGAATGGCGCGCAATCGTGCGGCAGGCAATCGCGCTTGGCCTGATCGAGGTCGACCACGATGCCTACGGCGCACTCAAGCTCACCGACCAGGCACGTCCGGTGCTGCGCGGCGAGCAGAAAGTGCAGCTGCGCGAATACCAGAAGCCGGCCCGGCAGAAACGTCAGGCGGTCAAGCCGAAGGGATACGTCGAAAGCGAGCTCTCGCGTGCCGAGCAGGCGATCTTCGAGAAGCTGCGCTGGTGGCGCGTCGAGACGGCGCGCAAGCACAACGTGCCGGCCTACGTCATCTTCCATGACGCGACGATGCGCGAGATCGCCAAGGCAAAGCCCGGCTCGCTAAGCGACCTGCGCAATATTTCGGGCGTGGGAGAGAAAAAGCTGGAAACCTATGGCGAGGAAATCGTGGCTGTGATCGCCAGCATGTCGTAGCAGCGGCATCAGACCGGCGAAACCGAAAAGTTTTGCCTGCATGGCAATTGATGAGAAAATTGCGGCTTTGCAACTTTTTTTATGCCGTTGGCACGGCTTCATTGCATGCGCGATCTCGCCTCCAGCTCTTCATCCATCTCCCGATTGCAGGGTCTTCTTCTTTTAATGCGCCCCAAGCAATGGGTGAAAAACGGATTCGTCCTTGCGCCGCTCGTTTTTTCAGGGGCGTTTCTCGATCCCGCCGCAATCAGGTCGAGCATGCTCGCGGTGTTTCTCTTCTGTGTCGCGTCGTCCGCGGTCTACGTGGTCAACGACATCTACGACATCGAGCAGGACCGGCGTCATCCCGTCAAATCCCGGCGGCGCCCGCTGGCCTCCGGGATCGTGACCATTCCGGTGGCAGTCGTTCTGCTGATGATGTTGTATGCCACCCTTGCCGTCGGATGGCTTTTTACGCCCCAGGTGGTGCTGGTCATTCTTTCCTATATCGTCATCAACGTCGCCTATACCCTCGCGCTCAAGCATCTGCCGGTCATCGACATATTCACGATCGCACTGGGATTCGTTCTCCGCGTATATGCGGGTGCGGTCGCGCTCTCCCTTCCCGTATCGAGTTGGATGTTCATCACCACCTTGTGTCTCGCGCTGTATCTTGCGGCCGTCAAGCGGCGGCAGGAACTGATGCATAGCGGAGATGAAGGACGCAAGGTTCTCGAAAAATATTCCGTGGCCCTGGTGGACCGTTATGCGGAAATGTCCGCCACCGGGGCATTGGTGTTCTACGGACTGTTCGTCATGTCGAGCAAGCCGCAGATGATTGCCAGCGTTCCCCTGGTGCTGTTTGGATTGTTCCGCTATTGGTATGTGGTCGAACAACTGGACGGCGGCGAATCGCCGACGGATGCGTTGCTGGCGGACTGGCAGCTCATGCTGACGGTCGTTCTGTGGATTGCCGCTTGTGCGTGGGCGGTCTGGCCGGTGGGGAAATAAACCATGGACCTGTCCTATCTGCTTACCCCGTTCATTGCCTGGCTCGTGGCCGGCACACTGAAGTTTCTCGTGAACAGCATCCGCGCGAAAAAATTGGCCTTCGGCCTGATCGGATACGGAGGACTGCCGAGCAATCACAGCGCCATCGTGGCCAGCATGGCGACGCTCATCGGCTGCCGCGAAGGGATTTCCCATCCGGCGTTCGGCGTTGCCGTCACGCTCGCCTTCATCGTGATCCTGGATGCCAACAGTCTTCGCCGGCATGTCGGCAATCACGCCAGGGCGATCAACCGGATCGCCGCCGATGATACGGCGCATACGATGCTGCGCGAACGCGTCGGCCATACGCGCGTCGAAATCGCGGCCGGCATCCTCGTCGGCGCGCTGGTTGCCTTCGCCATCTGCCGCCTCTGAAACAATCAGGTACTTTCCCGCAGCACCAGCGAAAAGCCGAGGTCGACTTTCGCCGGTTCCGGCGTTTCTCCACGCATCAGCTGCAGCAGCATCGAGGCAGCGGCATGGCCGATGTCGTAGCGCGGGGTCGCGATCGTGGTGAGCGCCGGGCAGATCCAGGCGGATGCGGCGAGGTCATTGAAACCTGCGACGGCAAGCTGCTGCGGGACGCGGATGCCGCGCCGCTGGCATTCGAAGAGTACGCCGTGCGCCAAGTCGTCGTTGCAGCAAAACACCGCATCGCAATCCGGCGCCTGCTGAAGCAGCCTGTCAAGCAGGCCCACGCCCATGCCGATGGATGAGGGCCGGGGATCGAGAACTTCGCCGATCGGGTAGGTAAGACCGGCATCGTGCAGCGCGGCGCGGTGGCCCGCCAGGCGCTCCATCACCCGGGGATCGAGCTGCGCCCCAAGAAACCCGATGCGGCGATAACCGCGCGAGAGCAGATGGCTGGTGATGGTCCGTCCCGCGTCGAATTGTTCCAGCCCGACGGAATACGCGGCCGAGTCGGAGAGCTCCATCATGTGCACCACCGGTACCCGGCTGGCTTTCAGCAACTGCCTGGTCGTATCCGTCTGCTCGAAACCGGTCACCAGGATGCCGTCCGGCGAATGTTCGAGATAGGCGCGCAACAGGCTTTCTTCTTCATCGGCGGAATAGCGGGTGTCGCCGATCAGCGTTCTGTATCCGGCGGTGTGCAGTACATCCCGTACGCCTTCAAGCAATTGTGTAAACACCGTGTTGGACAGGGAAGGAATCAGCACCGCGACGCTATCCGAGCGGGCGCTGGCCAGGGCGCGGGCAGCGCGGTTGGGCAGGTAGCCGAGTTCGGCGATCGCGGCTTCGATCTGCTTGCGCAACTCTTCCGATACGAGGTGCGGGGCATTCAACACCCGTGACACGGTGATGGAGCTGGTTCCGACGCGCTCGGCGATTTCGGAAAGCGTGACGCGGCCGGTTTGGGTGGGACGTGGTTTGCGGTTCGACATGGTGTTGGTTTTACCGGATTCAATCAGGGGCCGCAACTATCGCCGGGGCCGGCATATCCATCGACGGTCGCAGGGCAACCGCCCGCCGTCTTAACGGTTTTTGCTGCGCTGCGCCATCGAAACTCCTTTACAAACCGGCATCAGGGCATAAAATGCAGGCTTTGTTAGCGCTAACATTAACGTCAGCGCGGACGAAAAGCAATCCATTCTGCAAGGAAATCCGGCGTATGGCGGACTCTACTGAAAGCAAGCAATCCTTACCGCAGCGCTGGGTCGTCATGGGCGTGAGCGGCTGCGGCAAAAGCGCCGTGGGCCAGCTGCTGGCCGACCGCCTGGGGGTGTCCCATTTCGAGGGGGATGCCTATCACCCGCCGGCCAACATCGAGAAAATGGCGGCCGGCATGCCCTTGGACGATAGCGACCGCCATGGTTGGCTGATTCTGCTCCAGCAACGCATCGCCGATGCGGCGAATAAAGGCATCGGCCTCGTGCTTTCCTGTTCCGCCCTGAAACGGCGCTACCGCGACTTGCTCCGGGAAGGCGATCCCCACCTGCTTTTCCTGCACCTTGACGGCGATCGGGAATTGATTGCCGAACGCATGCGGGCGCGATCAAATCATTTCATGCCGGTCGCCTTGCTGGACAGCCAGTTTCGCGACCTGGAACGCTTGCAACCCGACGAATCCGGACTGGCGGTCGATATACGCCTGCCGCCGGAGGCGCTGGCCGGGCAGGCGCAGCAATATGCGAAACAACGGGGCATGACCGGCTCCGCCGAACAGGGAGAGAACGCATGAACGTATTGCTTCCCCGCGTCGAGCGCTTCGTGGAATGGCTGATGGGACTGGCGCTTGCCATCATGGTGGTGCTGGTCTTCGGCAACGTGGTACTGCGCTACGGCTTCAATTCCGGCATCGCGTGGGCGGAGGAGGTGTCCCGCCTGATGTTTGTCTGGCTGATCTTCCTGGGCGCCATCCTCGCCCTCCGCCAGCATGCGCACCTCGGCGTGGAGATGGTGCAAGCCAAGCTGCCCGTCCGGGCGCGCCGCGCATGTGCCATCGTCAGCCATCTTCTGATGCTGTATGGCCTCTGGCTTTTCCTGAGCGGAAGCTGGACGCAAACGGTCATCGGGCTGAACACCTATTCCACCGTACTGCGTTATCCCACTGCCTTCATGGCATCGGCAGGCCTGGTCTGTGCCGCCTCCATGATGCTGATCGTCGCGGTCAACCTGTGGCGCATCGTGCGACGGGACCCCAGGGCCATGGTGCCGGGCGATCCGCGGCATGCCGCGCCGATCGCGGCGGAAGGAGTATCGGAATGACGCTCGGCATCTTCCTCGCCGCCCTGGTGATCCTGATGGCGCTCGGCATGCCCATCGCCATCGCGCTGATGCTCACCGGCGTCGTACTGATGATCCATCTCGATTTCTTCGATGCCCAGCTGGTCGCGCAGAACATGCTGTCCGGCGCGGACAACTTTCCGTTGATGGCGGTGCCGTTCTTCATCCTCGCCGGCGAATTGATGAACGCCGGCGGCATCTCGAAGCGCATCATCAACCTGGCGGTCAGTTTCGTCGGCCATATCCGCGGCGGCCTCGGCTATGTAGCCATCGGCGCCGCGGTGTTGCTGGCGAGCCTGTCCGGTTCCGCGATCGCCGATACCGCCGCGCTGGCAACCCTACTGATCCCGATGATGCGCGACAACGGCTATCCGGTGCCGCAAAGCGCGGGACTGATCGCCTCCGGCGGCATTATCGCCCCCATCATTCCGCCATCGATGTCGTTCATCATTTTCGGCGTCGTCACCAATACATCGATCAGCGCGCTCTTCCTGGCCGGCATTGTTCCCGGACTGCTCATGGGCCTGACGCTCATCGCCGTATGGGCGATGCTGACGCCCCGCATGAATGTCACCGCGCAGCCGAAGGCAAGCTGGGCCGAGCGCAAGCATGCGCTGTTCGACGGCGTGTGGGCGCTGATGCTGCCGGTGATCATCATCGGCGGCCTGCGCGGCGGCATCTTCACGCCGACCGAAGCGGCGGTGGTGGCCGCTGTCTATTCGCTGCTGGTCAGCGTGCTGGTGTATCGCGAAGTGACGCTGAACATGCTCGGCAAGCTGCTGGTGGACGCATCGCGCACCACCAGCGTGGTGATGTTTCTGACCGCCGGTGCGCTGGTGTCGTCCTACATGGTGACCCTGGCCGATCTGCCGGCGCAGGTGATCGACCTGCTCGCGCCGCTGATGAATGATCCGCGCGTGCTGATGGCGGCGATCATGTTGTTGCTGCTGGCGGTCGGCATCGTGATGGACCTCACGCCAACCATCCTGGTGATGGCGCCGGTGCTGATGCCGATTGCCGTCAAGGCCGGTATCGATGGCACTTACTTCGGCGTGATGTTCGTCCTGGTCGGCACCATCGGCCTGATCACGCCGCCGATCTGTACCGTGCTCAATGTGGTATGCGGCGTCGCGCGGATCTCCCTTGAAAGCGCCACGCGCGGCATCTGGCCATTTCTGCTCGCCTACCTCGTATTGCTGTCCTTGTTCGTTGCTTTTCCCGGGATCATCACCGTACCGATGGCCTGGTTCCGCTGACACTATTTTTAGGAGACATCCATGAAAAAGATCATTCAATCAATTGCCATCGCGTTGGCATTCACCAGCGTTGCCGGCGCGGTCTCCGCCGCCGACTACAAACCCCGCATCATCCGCTTCGGCTATGGACTGGCGGAAGACAGCAACCAGGGCAGGGCGGTCAAGTTCTTCAGCGAAGACCTTGCCAAGCGCACCGGCGGCAAGCTCAAGGCGAAGGGCTTCGCCAGCGCCAGCCTCGGCAGCGATACGCAGATGCAGAATGCGCTCATCGGCGGCGCGCAGGAGATGATGGTCGGCTCCACCGCGACGCTGGTCGGCATCGTGAAGGAATTTGGCGTGTATGACTTGCCCTTCCTGTTCAACAACGAGAAGGAAGCGGATGCGGTGCTGGACGGTCCCTTCGGGCAGAAGCTCGCCGCCAAACTGCAGGAAAAAGGATTGGTTGGCCTGGTCTATTGGGAGAACGGCTTCCGCAACCTGACCAATACCAAGCGCCCGGTCACGAAGATGGAAGACCTGCAGGGCATCAAGCTGCGTGTCATGCAAAACCCGGTTTACATCGACATGTTCAACAGCTTCGGCGCCAATGCCGTGCCGCTGCCGTTCTCGGAACTGTTCACCGCGCTCGAAACCAGGACGGTCGACGGGCAGGAAAACCCGGTCAACACCATCC
>NZ_DAIUCO010000230.1:0-8649 GCF_036846085.1 Noviherbaspirillum sp.
ACGCACACCATCGCCACAGCTTACACAGCTTCCACAGTTCGCCTCGCCTCAGTGCAGGCTACCCCTAAATAAAAAAACAGTGCCGTACCGGCGATCAGCAGTCCAATTCGACTAATTGTTGAATATCTTCTGCTTTCAAAGCAGTCATCAAGTTAGTCTGTTCTTGCGGCAGGATCAAGATCCGGGCGCCTACCGATACGACGATGGCAATTGGAAGAGCAGGGTGATGTATCCGGAATACAAAGCATTATGTTGCGGGATTATGAGATGTCGAGTACCGAAGGTAAAAAGTCAAATTTCCAGCTGTAAATTTCATTAGCCAGTGCATTCTAGCTAGCTAAAAACAATCTCATCGAACAAGCCGATTTGCACGATGCAGTCTGCGGCTTCGCTATCGATGTCCGATGCATCGTCGTCACGAACCGCTGCGACGATAATCTCCCGTATGGCCGCAGCGACGTCCACTTCGCCACTGGCAATGCGTTCGATCGAATCAGCAACGCCTTCCAGATCAAGCGTACCGCCTTGGGTGGAATTCTTGGAAACAAGGAAACTAGCGGCCGTATAGTAAGGTGAATCGCCGCCGCGATTGTTCCCTTCAATGTAGTCAGAGAGGTCGTAATCCCTTGCACCATCGGGATCATCGTTTTCACTGGCATCCTCGGCACTTACATCCGCCCAATAGGAGCAGGCACCGTCGACAGCCGTTTCAAGTACCTGCGCGAGAAAAGCGTCGCTCAGTTCATGAATCGTGCCGTCGATGGTAATTGTCTTTCGAATTTTCATGGAATCTCCGTTGGATAATGTCCTGGCAGATCTCATCGCCGTTAGTGTGGAGGGTCGACATCTCGGATGCCATCGTTCGTGATGGTCAACGACTATAATCCCCAGCTGGTCCTAAATTGTTCAATACGTCTGCATTCTGGCGCTGGCCTTCATCGGACGGGACCTTATCTATGTCGATACAGGTCGATCCTGTTCCACCGGCAGTTCCAATACCAGCAAACCCGGTCGTGCCAGTTCCGTCGGTACCGTTCGAAGGCACGGCCGCACCGCCACTATCGGAACCGATCGCTTGCGAATTTCCTCCCATAGGGCCGCGGTGTAGGGGAGAGGAAACTTGCTTAGTGAGGTGTTCGACTCCTTCGTCAACCTCATCAGCGGCTTTAATGGCAAGGTCGCCTAGCGAAACCATTCCAACCAGCCTGTGCGTATCATCGTGGGCAATGACGGGAAGACGCCGTATCTGGTTGTAGCTCATCTGCTGAATGACGTCGTCAAGCGATTCGTCTTCAAAACACCACCGCACCTCGGTACTCATGACATCTGCTACGTGAGCTGCATGCGGTGATTTCCCGTTGGCGGCCCCACGTATTGCGATGTCACGGTCAGTAACCATACCGACCAGGCGCTCCCCGTTACAGACGGGGGGTGCGCCGACATCCAGTTCATCCATGAGCTTTGCCGCCTGCTGCAAGGTCTCCTGCGGGGCAACGGACCGCGCATTACGCGACATGACTTCGGCTACTGTTTGCATCATCATCTCCTGTTTGACTCTGGAAGCTTCAATATTTGGATTTCCTTCGGACATGCGGGCTGGCGTCGAAAGCCAGCATTCGCTGCAGTGGTAATCCCGATTTCGTCGCTATACGGCCCAGATGATCCGGATCGGCGTTTAGGAAACAAATATCGATGTGAAATAGGTAATCCGAAGTTGGAGGGGATGCTTCAAATGAAGTTCTATGTTCACGGAAAAACTCGGGGAGGAAACAAACAATGAATCAAAACTACGATCTCACAGCAGCCCATGCCAGGCATGCCCATCCTGCGAGAAACGCCAGGCCGCCAACTGGAGTAATGGCGCCCAACCATTTTGTGCCTGTCATGCTCAAAACATATAGGGATCCGGAAAAGAGTACGGTTCCCGCCATGAACAGGAATCCGCTCGCAATGACCAGGGGGATGGGCCATCGCGTATACATCCAGGCAACAGCAAACAGGGCGAGTGCGTGGACCAGATGGTAATGCACGCCAATCTCGAACACATTCAGCATTTCCGGAGTAACTCGGGTTTTCAATCCATGCGCACCGAATGCACCGGCAGCAACGCCGATGAATGCGGACAGTGCGCCGGTTGCAATGAAAAGTCGATCCATATATTGTTCGTCCTCATGCCATAGCGGTCGTTACATTAAATCGCCGTTAAAAACAGATTGATCCTGGCCTTTGGCAGTTCAATTTAACAGGGCAGAAAGCTAGTGGAGCGTATCAATGGAATTCAAAGGATAGTTTCCATACTATATTTTACATAATATAAATTATGCGTCTATTAATATCTATTATGACGATGGGTATCGGTCATCGTGTCTGCTCCTCCGACCTTTCATGCCATGACGCAATCTTGCGCTGCCATAATACCTTTGATACATAACAACGGAGTCGCTAAAGACACATGGAAAAAGCAAAGGTCATCGCGGATCATGCCGGCATCATTCGCCGCGATGATAGAATTCTCAACTTTCGGGAAGACTTGGAGAGATGCTTTTGTTTTTATTTGCCTCGCTGCTCATGATCGGCGTCCTTGTGGGCGCGGGCTATTCACATTACCGATACAGGGTCAGGAACAACGAGATTTATCGCGTAGAGCTTGCGCGTAAAAATATCGAGATGACGCAACGTCATCAACAGGCGTCCAGGAGCCACAGAACAGATTAGGTTTGCAGGTTCGTTTTCTCCCCCTTAGGCTTGCAATGCGTCTGTAATGATAGTCGACGCAATGCGCCCGCTTATTTGCAGGAATCTATTCTGCCTTCGGCATGATCAGTTGCAGAACATGCTCCTTGGTTTCCCAGAAAAGGGGAGGCAGGCTTCTGTCGGAGAACCAGATCCCGCAACCGCCAAAACGCGTTTCGACGATGTCGATGATCTTCTCGGTATTGATCGAATGCGGTTTATTGTCAGCCAATGCATGCAAGGTGATTGAGCTATTCATGATGTGATCTCCAAGGTGAATGTTGCCATTCCTGCAGGCAACTTTACCCTTGGCACCACCTTGCGCTATTTGACAACAATCAAACAAACGATGCGTAGCGGAAAAAGAGTTGTTTGATCACAACCGTTATCACCACCCTCTTCCGCTGCCGTCGTCGTCTGCGATCAAACAAGCGGATGGTGATTGCTGAGGTAGCCTTTTCGAGCGACTTCGAGACCAAATCTTCTTAATCCGCGCTGCATGCCGCCCCGCCCGTAGTATTGCCATTCCGCGCTCATCCATGTGCTGAAATTTTCGCACCTTGAAGGAGGAATCCAGCGCACGTAGCGCAGGCCTCGGAAAAGCAAGATAAAAAACGCTTCGACCATCAATAGTGCGAAGCTTAGAAGTGAGCAACCTACTGCGACCGGCCAAGCCAGATACATCCCCACATGCAAAACGAAATCCCTGACGCTTCTTCGAATGCCGTACATCGATATCTCCATGGTTTTCAATGAAAATATCGGCAATCGACTAGCGCCGATTCCACTTTTAACAAATGGAAAAGCCTTTTACGAAAAATAAGAACCAATATTGGATCAAAAGCAAACCGGATAATAGCATTCCGATTCGCGTACCACGATAGCCGGCAGTCTCGTCGCCAAAGACGGGAAATGCGACGGGAAGTGCGGCGCAGCCACATCCCGCTGGATGTAGATCACTCATGTGGCGGTTTTCCATGCCGGTGATGATGAAACGTCCAGCAAGGGTTTAACGCTACCTACCGCGTGGCCCTGGGCATAGTCGACGCCAAGGTCGCGGATAACGTCAAGGATGGCGTCATTCTCGACGAACTCGGCGATGGTTTCCATGCCCATCACGTGCCCGACGTCGTTGATCGCCCGGACGAGTGCATGATTGACGCCATTTGCCGTAATGTCGCGCACGAACATGCCGTCGATCTTCAGGTAGTCGACCGGCAGCATTTTCAGGTAGGCAAACGACGAAAACCCGCTGCCGAAATCATCGAGCGCAAACCTGCAGCCAAGCTTTTTCATCCTCCGTATCAGCACGGACGCTGCGTCCAGATTGCTGATCGCGACCGTCTCGGTAATCTCAAAGCAGATCAGCCCCGGGTCAACTGCATTTCTTTCAAACATATCGAGAATGAAGTCCCCGGTCGCCGGATCGTTCAGCGTCGCACCCGAGAGATTGATGGAGTAAAAGCCAACCTGCGAGACCGATTTGGCGATCCGCACTCGATCAATCTGCGGATTCCGGTAAGCATGATCATATTTGGTACGTGTATTTCTTAACCAGTCGCATACGGTCTGGATGACCCACCGATCGATGGAGAGCATGACGTCGAATCGCTCCGCCGCAGGGAGAAAAGTGCCGGGAAAAATGAGGTCGCCCTTGTCGTTGATCATCCGGATCAGTACTTCAACATGTTCCGCCCCGCCGCCATGCAGGCTGACGATGGGCTGGGTGTACAGCACGAAGCGCTGCGATTGCAAAGCTTCCGTCAAAAGGGGAACCCACATCGTCTCGCCATGCCGCTTGGCCACCATGGCGTCGGTTTCTTCGTAGACGTGCACGCGGTTGCGTCCCAGTTCCTTCGCCGCATAGCAAGCCTGATCGGCTGCGCTCAGCAGTTCATTGACCGACTTGCTGTATTCGTTGATCGTCACCAGGCCGATACTCACGCCGATCTCAAAGTTCCGCCCTGCCCATGCAAACCGGAAGTCCTTGACGGCGTGGCGGAGTTTGTTCGCCAATTGGACTGCCTGGTCCACTGAGCAATTCAGGAGAAGTGCGCCGAATTCGTCCCCGCCGAGACGTGCCAGGATATCGGCGCCGCGCATATGTCCGTGCAGCATTTTTGCCAGTATCTTGAGCAGCACATCGCCTGCATTGTGACCGCAGGTGTCATTCACGATCTTGAACTGGTCCAGGTCGAGAAACATCAGTGCATGGCTGTACCGGTCGCTTTTAGCGGTCGCGAGCGCAGTTGTGACCTTTACTTCAAATTCGCGCCGGTTGATCAGGCCTGTCAGCGGATCATGGGCGGCATGCCACGACAATTCCTGTTTAAGCGCCCTTTCATGGCTGACGTCCCGAAACACCAGCACCGCGCCAAGGATGTCACCTTGGCGTGACCAAATCGGCGAGGCGGAGTCCTCAATCGGGATGCGCTTTCCTTCCTTATTGAGTAGTTGCCCGTGAGTGACAAGGGAAACAGTCTTTTTCAGCCGCAGGCATCTGCTCGCAGGGTCCTCGATCGTTTCCCCGGTTTTCTCGTCGATGGTTTTGAACAGGTGGCTGACCGGGATGCCCTTGCCGAGATCGCGGTTTGACCATCCTGTGACATGTTCGGCGGTCCGGTTGAGGTAGTTGACCATCCCATGCGTATCGGTGGTGATCACGCCCTCGCCGATGGAACCCAGGGTGACTTCCGCCAGGTCCTTCTGCTCCGCCAACGCCAGCTCCGCTTCCTTCCGAGCCGAAATATCCCAGATCAATCCGAGTGAACGAACGGATCGCCCGTTCCCGTGCAGTTGGATTTCGGCCCGTGCGGCCAGCCAATGAAGGGAGCCGTCAGGCGAGATCACCCTGTACTCGATGTCATAACCGCCGTGCGCATCGATTGCCTCCTGCATGGTGCTGCAAACGGATTGCCGGTCATCCGGATGCACGAACTCAATAAAGTCGGAAAACGGTTGAATCAGTTTTCTCGGTTCCAGGCCCAGCAATCGCAGTCCGTTATCCCGCCATTAGATCTTGCTGTCGAATAACTGCCCTGACGGAATGTTGAAGTCCCAGACGGACATTCTTGCGACATTGAGTGCAAGCATCAGACGTTTGGCATTGGCAACGGGTGTCATGGGTGATTGTAAAAGTGCTTGATTGCGCAGGTGGCATGTATCGGTGGAAACCTTCCGGGAACGGCAGGTTGTTTTGTCTGGCCTGATAAATCAGGGTGCGCCCGTTGATGTCATTGATCGAATTAGAAGGGACTGTCGTAGACATGTTCCATCCTGCGTTCACATTTCAATGTAAAAGGTCGCTATGTACGACGCATGACATAGTGCGAGCGTCGGTCGTTTGTCATCAATCGTACGGAGAGACGGATGCGGATGGCGTGTCTGTATCCGAGGGCAGAGATGCGTGGTTCCGGTTCAGGCAGGCTGGAACGATTGGCCGGTCAGGCGTGCGAATTCGTCCGGGCCGAGCGGCCTCGAGAAGAGAAAGCCCTGACCGAAATCGCAATTCATTTCGACGAGCAGGTCTCGTTGTGCGGCGGTTTCGATCCCTTCGGCGACAACCTTCAGCCCCAGCTTGTGTGCCATGACGATGATGGCTTCACAAAGAGCGACGCCGTCCGGACCGTCGGTAAGAGCGGAAACAAACGAGCGATCGATCTTGATGAAATCGATGTCGAATCGCTTCAGGTACATCAGGGAGCAATAGCCGGTACCGAAATCATCCAGCGATATCTGCATGCCCGCGTCCGAAAGATGACGCAGTTTGATGGTGACGTCTTCACCGGGCTCCAGGAGCAATCCTTCGGTAATCTCGATCGCCATGCTTTCACCCGGCAATCCCAATTGCGCCAGGTATTGCATCCAGTCGTTTGCGCTTGCCGAGCCTTTCTTGAACTGCATCGGTGATTTGTTGATGCTTATCTGGAAATCAGGGTGCAAGGTCCGTCGCCACTCCGCTGCCTGCCGCGCCGCTTCATGAAACACCCACTCCCCTACTTCCGCGATCATTCCCGCGTCCTCGAGGACCGGGATGAATTCGGCGGGAGATATCACGCCGCGCTGCGGGTGATGCCAGCGGATCAGTGCCTCGGCCTTCCGGGCGAGGCCGGAACGCAAGTCGATGATCGGCTGATAGACCAGCCGGAACTGCCGCTCCGCGAGTGCGGTATGCAAGTCGTTCAGGTAGCGCATCCGCTGCTGCGCGCGAATCTGCATCGACGGCGCGAAGTAGGTCCAGCGGTTCCGGCCCTCCTTCTTCGCCGCATACATTGCCTGGTCGGCGTGCATGATCAGGTCTTCGCTCGTCGTTCCATCCTGCGGGTAGAGGGCAACGCCGATACTGGCAGAGACATAAGCGGTCTCGCTGCGCAAAACGAACGGCTCCGCCAGCGTCTTGAGTATTCCCTGCGCGATGCGCTCCACACCATGCGGGTCAGTCACCCCGTGCAGGATGACGGTGAATTCATCGCCGCCCAATCGCGCAACGCTGTCGGACTCGCGCACGTAGCCCGAGATGCGTCGCGCAGCCTGTTGAAGCAACATATCGCCGATATCGTGGCCGAGGGTGTCGTTGATTTCCTTGAACAGGTCAAGGTCGATAAAAAGAATGCTGATCGACTGGTTTGCGCGATGCGCCCGCTTGATCTCCTGCTCAAGCTGCTCGTGGAATGCCCGTCGGTTGGGCAGGCCCGTGAGGAAGTCGTGGCGCGCCTGTTTTTCCACTTCCGCGCGGGTCTGCGCAAGCGCCTTGAGCAATGAAATCAGCCGGCGCGCACCAAGCACGGTCATGCAACTGAGAACCGTGCCACTGACGAGCAAGCCCCATAACAGCTTTCGCCAGCCAGCGAGGACATCGTCCATCGAGGAGGACGCAATCACCACCAGAGGATACTCATCCATGGCGGCATAAGCGGTCAGCCTAGATGTTTTGTCGATTACGGTATTGGGAAGAATGCTCCAGCCGCGCTGGGCTTTCGGCAGACTTTCCTTCCACAAGCCGCCACCGGCGATCGACTTGCCGATGAAACTTTCGCCATGCGGCGCGCGTGCGAGAAGGATGCCGTCACGCCGGACCAAACCGA
Organism: Noviherbaspirillum sp.; assembly: GCF_036846085.1. Taxonomy (NCBI): domain Bacteria; kingdom Pseudomonadati; phylum Pseudomonadota; class Betaproteobacteria; order Burkholderiales; family Oxalobacteraceae; genus Noviherbaspirillum; species Noviherbaspirillum sp. Next base: position 7,818 of record NZ_DAIUCO010000230.1, read on the forward strand.
TCGAGCCGCTCGGCTTGGTTCGGCCGGACTCATACAAGGTATTGATCGCCTGCGTGTCAATGGAGGCAACCACGACAAAGTTGCGTGCGGCCCGCGCGTCGGGATCGGCGTGAAAAATGGGAAGCACCATCTGCCCGGTGAAACTGCTTTCTTCTGGCTTGCCGATGTACACACCACCTGCTGAACGAAGCGATTGCGCACCGAAATAGTCCCGGTTCGCGATATTCCCGATTGACTGTTTGTTGGCGGTAGCGAGATCGTGAAAGGTGCCGTCCGAGGTAAGAATATGCGCGCCAATCCGGCCGCCGGACTGCGTTTCAAGGGTTTTTACCAGGCTCAGCAGGTCGGGATCGGTATGCGGGTTTCCAATCGGTTGGCTGTCGAGAATCCTGTTGGCGCTGATCAGGAAAAAGTCGACCACCGAGAAGAAGTTGCGCGTCTGTTCCTCGACAACCGAGGACATCCGCTCGAGGACGCGCCGTTCGGCGTCGATCGCGGAATGGCGGCTGCGAAGAAGAATACCGGCGATCGCCGACCAGAGAATCAGCAATGCCAGTCCAGCGCCAAGTAGTACCATCCAGGCTGCCCGGCGTTCGCCTGGACTTCGTATTCCCCACAGATTGCTCTGGATCCGCAAAATCGCTCCCGTCACGGCGCCAGTCGCCGGAACTGAGAACCATATCCTATTTAGTAGCGGGATTTAAGTAATTTTTGAGTGTGTTGGCGTATACATCACAACCCTTGCGGTGGCATCGGCCGGGACGTCGGAATCGGGGTTGTCGTCCCTATGGAACGACGGCGGTCGCCTCGATCTCCACCCTCGCCCGGTCCT
>NZ_DAIUCO010000231.1:0-8539 GCF_036846085.1 Noviherbaspirillum sp.
ATTCCCACCACCGACTGTCCAAACTCGACACCCATCCTCCCACGCGCACTCCCGCGTCGCCCGCATCATGACCCGTCCGCGCCCCGCGTTCCTCGCCATCCTCGCCCTGCTATCCCTGTCCGTTACCGCAGCGCCGGTCGCGTGGACAGACATGATCGAAATCACCACCGGCCCAGGTGAAAAAGGACCATGGGAACAGAACAATTCCCGCTATAACTATGTGGACGATCCGACGGTGTCGATCGACCCGCGCGGGAATGTCGCCGTGGCCTGGGTCGATCAGGCGCGCAAGGATGTGTTCTTCCAGCGCATATCCGCCGATGGCGGCAGGCAGCCCGCCGAACCGGTGAATGTCTCGCGCAGCGGCGACACCTTTTCCTGGATTCCCAAGATGGCGCGGGCGCCGGAATCGCCGGAACGCATCTACGTCCTCTGGCAGGAGATCATCTTTTCCGGCGGGTCCCACGGCGGCGACATGCTGTTCGCCCGCTCGGACGACGGCGGCGCGACTTTTTCGGAACCGGTCAATCTGTCGGGTTCAATCGGCGGCGACGGCAAGGGAAGGATCAATGCCAGGGTGTGGGAGAACGGCAGCTATGATCTCGTCGCCGGACCAGGCGGCGCGCTGTACGTGGCATGGACCGAATATGACGGCCCGCTGTGGTTCGGCCGATCGATCGACGGCGGAAAGAGTTTCACGCCGCCGCAGCGAATCACCGGCGGCGGAACTGCGAAGCCGGCGCGCGCGCCTTCCCTTGCGCTCGGCAAGGACCGCACGCTTCACCTCGCATGGACGACTGGCGAAAACGACAACGCCGATATCCATGTCGCGCAATCCGCCGACGGCGGCGCGACGTTCGGCGAGCCGCAGCTCGTCGCGCCGGGAAAAGGGTACGCCGATGCGCCGAGGCTCGCGGTGTCGCCGGACGGTGTGCTTCATCTCGTCTACGCGCAAAGCAGGGGCGGCCCGTTCGACAGGTATCGGATCCGCTATACCCGGTCCGCCGACGGACGACGGTTCGATGCGCCGCGCGAGATATCGGCGCCGCTGCCGAACGGCGTCGACAGCGCCGCTTATCCTTCGCTGGGCGTGGATGCCGCCGGCCGCCTCCATGTCATCTATGAATTGTTTCCGGACCATCGCGGACGGCCGCGCGGACTCGGCATGTCGGTTTCCGCCGACGGCGGGAAAACGTTTGGCGCGCCGGAAGTCGTGCCGCACAGTGGCGACCCCGCCGGTGGCGGAAACGGCAGCCACCAGGGATTGCTGACGGCAAAGCTGGCGGTGAATCGCGACGGTGGCGTGGCCATCGTCAACAGCAGCCTTGCGCCAGGCAGGCATAGCCGGATATGGCTGATCCGTGGAGAAACCACGGCGGCGAAACCGGGCCGTTAGGGCCGGCAACGGTATGCCGGCGGCAGGCGAAGATGAATAGCCTGTCCGCCGATCTACCTGTCCGGGATGCCGAGCATTTTCCTGAACTGATCCTGAACGATCGCATAGCATTCGCAGCAAGCCTCCTCAAGCTCGGCCCGGTCCAAGATCGACATCCTGCCCCGGCTGTACCGGATGAGTCCCGCCTGCTGAAAGGCGCTGGCGACGAGGCTGACGCCCGGACGCTGCACGCCGAGCATGGTGGCCAGGAACTCCTGCGTAAGCTGGAAATCGTCGCCGTCCACCCGGTCGTGTGTCATCAGGACCCAGCGCGCGAATCGCGCTTCGATGGTGTGCAGCCGGTTGCAGGCGACGGATTGCGCGATCTGGCTGAAATAGACCAGCATGTATCGCTGCGTGACGCGGCGCAGCGGCGTATCGCCATGGATGGCCTCGATAAAGTCATTGGCCCGCATGCGCAGTGCATCGCCGTCGATCTGGCAGATCGTGGTTTCCGTCCAGTTGTTTCCGCCAGCCAGCACCTCGATGCCGAGAAACCCCTCCCGGCCGATCGTGCCGATCTCGACGGCCGCGCCGTTCACCATATGGGCCAGGACAGACACGACGGAACCGACGGGAAAATACACATGGGTTGGAAGAGCGCCCCGCTGCGTCACGACGTCCTTGATTTTCAGGCTGACCCGTTCAATTCGGGGCGCAAGCTGCCGGTAATCGGCATCGTCGAGCAGGGAAAGCAAGAGATTGCCGCGGTGGTGCGCGGCACGGGAATAAGCGGACATGGGACCTTCATTGGGGTGGTGTTGTGCACACCGAGGGGAAAAGGCCCAACAGCGGCGTCGCGACTTAGGAGATATTTCAGCTCGTGATTGCAGGATTACCTTTGTTATACGCTGATGTCCACTGCATGGATATGGCCCGCACGGCAATATTCCCCGCCTGCATGTCAATGCTTTGCGCACCGGTTTTCGCGCGGCTCCGGGCAGCCTGCCGCACGAGCATGGCTGGCGCGGAAAGCACTGCATTCCGGACCGTCCCGATCAGTCTCCTTTTCACCGTTCGTGTCCATGACGATATCGATCCTGCTGCCGATGTAATGACGTTCATGTAACGCGCCTGTGGTCGATGTGCGACATAACCCATGCCCCGGTGACGTGATCGACGTGTCTGCATTCTCGACTAAATGTTTGGCATTGCCGCTGAATCGAGAAACTGAAAGCCTTGAATCCGGTCTTACTGATAACACGATGCGCATCCGGGCCCTATGTACGGATGCTTGTACTGCCGGATTCCGTGATGATGCGCCGGCACGCTGTTATTAGTCGTCGCGATTTGTCTGCCAGCGTACGGTACTAAGTAAACCGCGGTGCCAATATTGATCTCACATTCCTCTTTTTCTGCGATTGCTTGAGTGATGACTACCGCCGCAACCACACCCGTTTTCAATGCCAAGGACGCCAAGATGCGTTTCGGCCAGCTGCTCGATGCCGCGATGAACTCGCCGGTCGCCATCACCCGGAACAATCGACACGTCGCGTACATCATTTCCAAGCGCGATTTCGACGCCATGGCGACACGCATGGCGGCGCTGGAGGCCCGGCTGGCGGAAGCCGAGGCGGACCACGCGGCATTCGAACTGGCGCTGCGGGCGAATGCGGAGTCGGTCGCATCCCTTCTTCCCGTACCGGAAGTCGCGCTGCATTACTGACGCCGCATCTCCGGCGCGGCACGGGGCCGGCCCGCCTTCCGGCGGCATACCCGCAAAACTCTTCGGTGATAACATCGGCACGATCAATCCGGCCGCATTTCATTTCATCGAGGAGACAGCACATGAGTTCGAACACGGAAAAAACCGCGCTGCAATTGCGCTCACTCGTCAAACGCAGCGGCGAACTGGAACTGTCGCTCGTCAGCGTTCCCATACCGACACCCGGACCGGACGAAGTCCTGGTGCGCATCGAAGCCTCGCCCATCAATCCGTCCGACATCGGGCTCCTGTTCGGCGCGGCCGACATGAGCGCGGCGAAGGTCACTCAATCAGCAGATGGCCCGGTTGTCAGCGCGCCGATTCCCGAAAAGGGCATGAAGAGCATGGCCGCCCGCGTGGATATGTCCATGCCTGTCGGGAATGAAGGCGCCGGCGTGGTGGTGGGCGCCGGCTCATCCGGCGCGGCGCAGCAATTGATGGGGAAAACGGTCGCGGTATTGGGCGGCGCGATGTACGCGCAGTACCGCTGCGTGCCGGTGGAGCAGTGCCTGCCGCTGCCCCCGGGAACGACCGCAGCGGAAGGCGCATCGTCCTTCGTCAACCCGCTGACGGCGCTCGGCATGACCGAAACCATGCGCGCCGAAGGGCACAAGGCGCTGGTGCATACGGCGGCCGCCTCGAACCTCGGCCAGATGCTGAACCGGATCTGCCTGCAGGACGGGATCGATCTCGTCAATATCGTGCGTTCGCAGGAGCAGGTCGACTTGCTAAGGCAGAACGGCGCGAAGTACGTCTGCAACTCCGGTTCCGACACCTTCATGCAGGAACTGACGGATGCGCTGGTCGCCACCGGCGCCACCATCGCCTTCGATGCCATCGGCGGCGGCAGGCTTGCCGGACAGATCCTGAGCTGCATGGAAGCGGCGGCAAACCGGACCGCCAAGGAATACAGCCGCTACGGTTCGACGACCTTCAAGCAGGTCTACATCTACGGTGGCCTGGACACCCGGCCGACGGAAATCGTCCGCGACTTCGGCATGACCTGGGGCATGGGCGGCTGGCTGCTGTTTCCGTTCCTGCAGAAGATCGGCCCGGCGAACGTGGCGCGGCTCAAGCAGCGTGTCGCCGCCGAATTGAAGACCACCTTCGCTAGCAATTACACGAAGGAGATTTCGCTGCAGGAGGCGTTAAGCATGGAGGCCATCGCCGCCTATGGCAAGCGCAGCACCGGAACGAAGTACCTCATCAATCCTTCAAAGGGATCGACCGGGCAGTAAAGGACAACGGGGCAGGGTGCTTCCGAGACAGGGAATTTTCCGCGCTGCAAACGAGGGAATGAAAAAGGCTCCGCAACGGCGGAGCCTTTTTGCTTGGGCCGGGTGTTTCAGACCGCGACGACGCAGGCAGCCATCAGCGCCAGGGAAGAAACACCGATCACTACGGCAGTAGTGCGAATCATCAAATCGGCAATGTCACGGAGCAGCATGTTGAGATCAGGGAAGAAATTGGATGGAAGCTCTACGTTAGCAAGTACGTTTCCCATAAGCAAGGTGCAAAGATCAAGCTTCCGCGTACTGTTGCAAATTCGCCGCTACTCTCTTGCGCTTTCGGCAGGCAAGTCCAAATTGCGGTTGCCGTTATCAGCACACATGGCGGGCAAGCCGTAGGGAATCCGCCCGCTCTTCGCGGTGCCGGCGGCGGAGTGGAGGAGGGTGGATAGCGGCAGAATTGCCCGGTACCATCCGTTGCCGGAAGGAACCGGGTGAATGGCAAAGCTGCCTGCCGGTTTGCAGATACGAATCGCTGCTGAAACGGCCTATTGGCCGGATGAAGTCTGGCTGCGCACCTGCAGGTTATTGAAGACCTGCTGCACGCCGCTGACCTTGAGCGCGGCTTGTCCCGCGTCCTGCTTCTGTTTTTCGCCGTCAATGAAACCGGACAGGATCACTACGCCCCTTGCAGTCTCGACATTGACGTTCTGGGCGCTGCCGATGCCTTCCGTCCTGGCGATATCCTGCTTGATCTGGCTGGCAAGCTGGGCATCCGGATTCTGGGTCGAAGAAGCGCAGGCACTCAGGGCCAGTGCCGCGCTCACTAAAGAAATGGAAATAGCAGTTTTCATGACAACTCCTTTTTATGGTTGAGTGGGTTTGTTCAGCCTGAAAACAAGCTTTATCCGTAGTACGTCCATGCGGACGTAAAGTTCCCTTATCGAAGCAATAACCTTTTGCCGTTGACTTCACCGGAGCAATCATCTGTGGCCGAACCGGTATGTCGGGTGCGTGACAGACGAATCCTTACAGCATAAAAATGCCTTCGGTTCCGACCGAGTAGGCGTAGACTGCATAGTTGCACCTGTGAAAGATCATAAGAACAACAATGTCAATATGGAGCAGTCGTTTGAAACCATCGTCGCGAGGAGCCGACAATGAAATCAATACCAATGGGGAAGCTGCGTACCCTCCTGACCGGATGCCTTGCCGTCGTACTGGGAACAATTGCGGCCAGCGGGGTAATCTGGATGACAAAACCCGCAGCAAGCGCTATATCGGTTGCGGCCGCGGCCGCGGCCATCGCCTCGGTGATCGCGGTGATTGCTTTCGCGGCCTTCGGCCGGCAACGCGGCAACAATTTTTTCCGGCGCTTTGCGACCATGGGAAACGAAATCGACCGCATCATGATCGGTGCCGCCGAGACATCGTTTTTCGTCGATTCCATCAAGAAAAAGGTTGACCAGGAACTGCACACGACGGAGGAAATCGTCAGGCAGACGGACCATACGGCGGCAAGCACGGTGCGCATCGCAAACAATGCGGAGCGCGCGTCCAGGGTCGCCGCGGATGTGCGCAATGAAAGCGCGGCGGGGCGCTCCGAGGTGGACCGCGGGCTGCACCAGATCAATGAAGCGCGGAGCAACGCGGCGGCCGCTTCCGAAACCATGGCCGTCCTCCAGGAAAAGGCGAAGCAGATTCACACGATCACGGAAGTGATCACCGAAATCGCCATGCGCACCAACCTGCTCGCATTGAACGCCGCGATCGAGGCGGCCCGCGCGGGCGAGCACGGACGCGGCTTTGCCGTCGTCGCCGGCGAAGTGCGGCAGCTTGCGCAACGGACAAAAACCGCGACCGACGATATCCGCAACATGGTGCGCGGCATCAATGACGAAGCCGAGCGCGCGGCGACCGGCATGGCGCAGGTGATGGACAAGGTCAGCGAAGCCACCGGCAACGTCGAACGCGTCCATGCCTTCCTGTCCACGATCGAATCCTCCGCCAGCTTGTCGGAAAGCGAAATCCACCAGATCGCCGAAGCATCGCGGGAACACGTGGAAACCACCCGGCGGATCGCCACGGCAATCTCGCGCATCCGCGACGGCATCGTGGCGACGAGGGACGGTTTGCCGGAGGCAACCACATCGGCGATGCAGCTTTCCGAGCGAGGGGAAAGCCTGTTCGATACCTTGTCGCAGTGCGACGTGCCGACGACGCACGACGCCGTCCGGCGTGTCGCCGAACGCGCATCGAAAGCGATCGGGAAGCTGTTCGAGGAAGCGATTGCGGACGGCCGGATCAGCCAGCAGGCCTTGTTCGACCGCACCTACACGCCGATCCCGAATACCAATCCGCCGAAGCACACGACGGCATTCGACGCCTTTACCGATAAGGTGCTGCCGGCGATACAGGAAGCCATTCTGGACGAGATGCCGCAACTCGCGTATGCCGGTGCCGTCGATGACCGGGGATACTTTCCGACGCACAACCGGAAATTTTCCAGGCCGCTCACCGGCGACTACGACATCGACCTGGTGAACAACCGCACCAAGCGGATCTTCAATGACCGCACCGGATCACGTTGCGGCTCGAATACGAAACCCTTCCTTTTGCAAACCTATAAAAGGGACACCGGCGAAGTCATGCACGATCTGTCCGTGCCCATCTATGTCGGCGGCAAGCATTGGGGCGGATTCCGCATCGGGTATCGTTCCGCCGAGACGTCCCCGGAACCGAAGGCCTGATGGCCGGCCGCCTCCGGCCGTGACAAGGATGTCAGCGTGCTTTCCCGCGCAGGCGTTCCCCGTCGCTTTTCTGCGGCGACATCGTCACATCCTTGTTCAGTCCGAATTCCTCCTGCACCCGCGGCGATGATCCCTGCGGGGCGTGCCCGGTCCGCATCGATATATCGCGCCACCAGAGCTTGACTTCGTTCCAGCGATGCGCCGGGCGCTGGTAGCCGTATGCCCGGTATCTCCCCGGAGGGACCTTGCCCTTGGCGGCGACGAATCCGGCGAAGCGTGCCGTCCATGCATCGAATTCCGCGAGGAATGCCGCATCCTGCGCCATGTGCTCGGCCTGGGTATCGCTGTAGATCCTGCCGCTGCCGAAACTCTGGTAGTGCCACAGGTCGTCCGGCACCTCGATGCCGGAGAACCGGGATTGCCATACCAGCGGCGCATAGGTTTCCCGCTGGTCTTTCGGCTCGTCGTCCGGATTGAAGTAGTGCGCATGCGCCGCGCTGATATAGCGCGGCCGGCCAGATGCGTCGCGCTCCTCAGTCGCATCGTCGCCATAACAGAAAAAGCCGGCGCTGCGGCCTTCCAGGTGGTTTAGCGCAAGCTCCTTCCATTCCGGCGCATGCTCCAGCTGCATCGCCAGTTCCGGATTCTTGTGCTCGATCAGCTCCTCGCGCGGATTGCCGCCGTTCATGCACACGAGGCGGTCGAACATCAGCTTCAGGTTGGAGGTCGGGCCGTACCAGTTCACCGGACCGATGATCGCCCAGGCATCGGCGAGGTCCAGCCGCGCATACAGGTCGAGATCCCACATCAGGTCGGGCTCGTCCTTGTTGTCCTTCTCATAGCAGTTGCAGGGCCAGACGCACAGCGACATCGCGGTCGATGCGCAGGCGTTGCAGCTCTGGATACGCGCGCGGGCGAACACATTGCCGAGGTCCTCGTAATCAATCTCCCATTCCTGCGGCAGTTTCTCCGCCATCCGCAACATCAGCATGCGCGACTTGGAATCGACGCCTGGGCAGTTGTACTGGCGCCGGTCGGAACCGGAAATGATCAATACGCGGAAGGGACGTTCGTTCGGGGGCAGGCGGCCGTTGTCGTCGTTTGGAGTCATGATGGTCGATAGGGCGGTCTATGTAATGGTGGTCGGGTTGCGCGGCTGTCGCGTGCAGGCAAGACAGAAAAAGGGCCCGCTCACCGAGCGGGCCAACTCCAACTTCCTGGGGGTTAAACACTGTTGATCTGGTTGAGTGGATCGAACCGGCGTTTGAGAAAGTCGCTGCATCCTGATCCATCTCCGTAAGGTTCCCTCCCCCTCGTAGGGGGAGGGTTAGGGGTGAGGCAGGGGTTTCGTGCAGCATGCTGCACGCCTGCTGAACGGTCTGCGCCTGCAAGCGCAGATGCGTCCTGCAAGGAGGGGTGT
>NZ_DAIUCO010000232.1:0-8532 GCF_036846085.1 Noviherbaspirillum sp.
ATACCAGAATGCGCGTGGCGCCTCATCGCGCACATGGTGCCGAATCGAATAAAACGGCGGCACCTCGTGAAAACGCTCCTCGCCCGCTTCTTTTTCCACGCTGGTCACCGCGTCGATCGCGATCACCTCGTACGCCTGCGGACGGCGGCCGTCGGGACATACAGGATAGGTCGTTTTCTGGTGCGACAGGCGAATCGGCTCCGCGGCATGCTGAAACAGATTGATGACCGGGGTACATCCCAGTTTGAAGTTTGCAGGCGTCAGGGTTTGGGAAAGGCGATTGTGGCGCTCGGTGTCGGGATAGGCTGACAGCATGATCTGCACCTGCAGGCGGTTGCCGGAATGCTGCAACGGCTTCGCATCAAGGCCGTTGAGGTCCACAAACAGAAACTTGTCGGGAAAAGCAAAATACTCGCTCAGCAGACGGTATCCGGCAAAGGATCGCGGATCGTAGTCCAGCAGGCTTTCGTCTTCCGCGAAGCCTACCGGCCGGAGTGCGTCGGCGGGAAGGTTGACCACGTGCGCCGGATTGTCCGTGCCGTCGGAAACCCGGACATGCAAAACACGTGTCAGCAGCAGTTCGTACAGCAGATGCATCAGCGCAGGATCGCCGTCGAGGAAAAAACGCAGGCAGTCCAGCCTGATCTGCCCCACCGGCAGCGCGCCCTGGGTGTCGAAGTCCAGTATCAGCGCAGCGGCTGCCTCCGGCGCAAGGCGACGCAAATGCTCCGATCCTTGTGCAAGCTGGATGCGCGCCGATTTCAGGCTGAGCGGATACAGGTCGACGTCGTAACAGGTCCTGAACCGGCATGGCATCCCGCCGACCGGCGGCGAAATCGCCGGATGATGGCGTGGAATCCTATGGCGGGCGGTGATCTCCGTTTTGTCGGGATGCGTTTCGAACTGCAGGATCGAGCAGGAAGGGAAAGGCCGGGTGTAATGCGGGTATAGCACCTGCATGAACGCTTCGGTGATCTCGGGGAACTCGTCATCGAGCTTTCGATGAATACGCGCCGCCAGGAAGGCGAATGACTCGATGATGCGTTCGACGTGCGGATCCTCACTCTGATCGCCTTCCAGCGAGAGGCGGCGCGCGATTTTGGGATAGCGCTGGGCAAACTCGCCGGACAGCTCGCGCAGGTAGGTCAGTTCCCGCTCGTAATAGGGCAGCAGTTCTTCCAGCATGGTCAGTGCTCGTTGATCTGATAGGCGTTCGACGAAAGCTGCAGCATGGCGTCGAAGCTGACCGGTGGCTTGTTGGGATGAACCTTGAGGACGGCATCGACGCGGAAGCGGAGCATGCGGTCCATATCCTTTGGCGCGTCCAGCGTCACCCTGATCTTGCCCAGGCGCGGCTCATGCCGTTCGATCGTGATGCGTATCTTGTCGCGCAACAGCGCGCGGTCGTCCGGGTCGAGCAGGCTAAGACTGGACAGGTCGATGATGCCGAAATTGATGACGGATGCACGGGCATGGGGGAAGCGCTCGATTTCCTCTTCCAGGTCGATGCACCGTGAATTGAGCAGCGCTTCGAGGTCGCGAGCGACACCGTGCTTGAAACGCCGGAGGTCGAAGTGCATCGCTGTCTGGCTTTCCACCTGGTCTTTCGGATGTTCGTCGAGGAGACGATCAAGGATGGATGGTGCAACGGTGGCTGTTCGGTGATCGGCGCGCATGGACTCCTCGGGAAACATTGGTTTTTTTACAACTGCGCGATCATAACAAAACAACAAGTTTTTGGGTGTTTTTTGTTGGGCTCCGAGATTCGAACAGCGGGTGTGAAAAAAATCTTAGCGTCAGGCAGGCAGCTTGGTTAAAATTGCATCGCTTTTGTTGTCATTTGGTTATTTTTTTGCGCAAGCATTTTGCGGTCGTCTACAGGAGCTATTACATGACCCGTCCCATCATCCGACTCGGTGACAAAACCAATCACGGGGGCGTAGTGGTTTCCGCGGCGCCCGCGACCACGGTGGAAGGGATTGCGCCGGCACGCATCGGCGACATGACGATCTGCCCCATTCCCGGCCATGGCGCCAACCCGATCGTGTCAGGCGACAGTACATCGATTGTCGACGGCAGTCCGGTCGCACGCCAGGGTGATGTAACCGCCTGCGGTGCCGCCTTGATACCTAGCCAGCATCCGAGCGTCACAGATTAAAAGTCGAGCAGCCGTGCGCGCTATTGCTATACAAGTGATGCGACCCTCTTGACCGAAGCTTCTGTACCAGCATCGGCAAGGCGCCGACTCATTTCGTGCTGGTTCGTCCGGAAGGTTCCAGTACTGGAACCCGCGAGGTAAGACCCGAATCCTGCCGCAACAGCCAATGGAAGAAGACGGCGGCTGCCGCTATGACATAAATCGACAGCACGATAAATATGCAGCGGATAAAGAGTTCAACCACTGCAAGGTTGTTTTCCACGTCTTCCATCGCTCGCTCCCGTGTGTATCTGTTTGTAACACTCTAGTCCGTCCACCAGGCAAGCATTTGCGATTGCGCAACGTGGAAAAATGGCTTGATCCGGATCAAGTCCAACCTTTTTTTCATGCCGGTCCAGAAGACGTCGCGCGAATCAGCACGTCCGGGGAGCGAGATTTATTGCGTCGCAACGCTTGTTCAATAAGCTGATTTTTGGGCTAACGCTTCTCGCCAAGTAATTGAATTTCAATAAAAAAACCACGATCTTTTTGCGCTTGCGCAACCTCCACTGTACAATTTGGCGATTCCGAGCAGCAACGTCGCCCCCGTTCCACAGGCAATGTCGCACTCCCGATCCGACCATTACAAAAACCCGAATTCATCATGGTGATCTCCGGACTGAGCATCAAGATTACCGCGCCTATCGTCATCATTTCGGCGCTGGCAATCGGTTTGACGGCATTTCTCAATCTGGGAAAGTTCGAGCGGACCTTTAGCGAACTGGAGCGCTCCCGCATCCGTTTCGTCGTAAGCGACCTGCGGGCGAATCTCGAGACCGGCCTCGGTCTCGGCCTGGCTCTCAAGGGATTGGCCAATGCGCAGGCCGTCATCGAATCGGAAGCGAAATCCGATCCCAGCATCCTGTCAATCAGCCTGTACGACGAAAGCGGAACCGTCGTTTTTCACACCGGCGAAGCGCTGCTCTCCAATACGATTCCCGCAGAATGGAAGTCCGCGGCCACAGCCAAGGACGCACGGGACTGGCAGCTCGCAGAGGAAGACGCGCTCGTCGTCGGCACCAGCCTGGCGAGCGTGATCGGTGTCGATGCTGGCGGCATGGCTCTGCGATATTCCCGGCAAGCGCACGATTCGGTCGTGGATTCCGTGGCCGAGTCGCTAAAGCTTGCTGCAGTCCTCGGTACATTGCTGACCGGCCTGATCGCCATGCTTGGCATCAGCCTGATCGTCGTGCAAACGAACCGCAAGCTCACGCGCATCGAGCAATCACTGCGGGATATCACCAACGACAAACCGCAGGCACCCGTTGCCACTGGCGGCTCGGAAGCGGACGTGCTTATCGACAGCGTGGTGACATCGACCCGCGCCGCCATGCAGGATCTGGCCGGTACGCAAAAAATCCTGAAAACCAGGCTCAGCGCCGAAGCATCCGGAAAGCAACCATGAAGCACGCGCTCTATACGCTGCCGGTAAGGCGTCTTTTCATATTTGCCCTCCTGGTGCTGCTTGTCTCGCAAAGCGCCATTTCCCTGTTTGCCTGGTCGGTGATCGAGAAAAAAGTCGCGCCGGAACTGGACCGCAAGGCGACCACGGTCGGCAAACTGGTGGTCGACAAAATCACTCGCGCGCTGGACCACGGCATCCCTTTCAACCGCCTTGAAGGCGTGGATGATTTTTTCAATGACATCCTGAAGGAAAACGAAGACATCGGTTTCCTGGCGATTACCGCACCGGACGGCACCGTGCTGGTGGCAAGCGGCGTCAGCCAGCAGTTCGCGGAGAGCGCGCTGCCTAAAATCACCGCAGCGACCGTCGCGAAGACGCGTCATATCGTCACGCAGGAAGCGCGGCAAGGCACGGAAAGCAAGGAAAAATCCTACGTCGATACGCCGGCGTTCATCCGGCACCAGGGCAAGATGGTCGGCGTGCTGCATGTCGGTGTCGACCAGAGCTTCATCGCATCCAAGATCAGTGAAGTCCGGTACGACATCGGCATCATCCTGCTCACCAGTATGCTGATTGCGTTCGAGATCCTGCTGTTCGTCATTTCCCGGAATTTCTCCGGGCCAATGCGCCAGATCGCCGAACTGATGACGCGCATGGCGTCCGGCGACTTCAGCCACCGGGCAGTCGTCACCGTGCGCGAACGTATCGGCTCCCTCGCCGAGCAATTGAACCGTATCAGTGCCCAGATCAACCAGGCCTTTGCCCAGAGTGCCCGCACCGTGTCGGATGCAGCCACCGCCAGCAGCGATGCAAAGGAATTCTGCAAGGCGATTCTTGGACGGATGACGAGCCGCTATGTATTCGTGGAGGGCGACACGCCGCGCGAACTGTTGCAGAAGAAGGTTGTCGCGGTCCGCATCCTGACCTTCCTGTTCATGTTCGCGGAAATGCTGTCGCGCCCCTTCCTGCCGCTGTATGCAGGCACCCTGCCGAACCACGGAATCGGCCTGCCGCCCGATTTCCTTTCCAGTCTTCCCATCACCGCTTACCTGCTGGGCGTGGCGCTCAGCATGCCGTTCGCCGGCCGCTGGTCCGACCTCGTCGGCCGCCGCCGCAGCTACATGACGGGCGCCATGATCGTAACCGCCGGACTTCTCCTGACTGGACTGGTGCCGGATTTCTTCGTCCTTGTGGGCGCGCGTGCGATGACCGGGGTCGGTTATGCGGTGATGTTCATGGCCTGCCAGGGCTACATCATCGATAACACCGAAAACAGCAACCGCGGACAGGGCATCGCAATGTTCGTCGGCGCCATCATGGTTGCAGAGATTTGTGCGCCGGCAGTCGGCGGGATCCTCGCGGACCGCGTCGGTTATCGACTGGTATTTATGTTCGGCGCATTGATCGCCGTCCTTGCCGCCGTGCTGGCGACCGGCATCCTTGATAACCGACGCCGGCGTCCGCCGGCAGCAAGCCGGCAGCAGGCGCAGAAGCCCTTCAGGAAACTGGCCGGCAATTATCGTTTCGGCGCACTGGCGGTGTTGTCCGGCATCCCGGCCAAACTGATTTACTCCGGTTTTCTCATCTATCTCGTGCCAGTGCTGCTGACAGAACTCGGCAGCTCGAAATCCGAAATCGGCCGCTACGCAATGATTTACGGCGTGGTGGCACTGGCGCTGGCGCCGGTGTTCGCCCGCATCGCAGACCGCTATAACGCCTATGTCGGCATGGTCAGCCTGGGCGGCCTGCTGACTGGCGGCGGCTTGCTGCCCATCCTGCTCGGCGCCAATCCGAATAGCGTGATGCTCGGCATCGCGGCGCTCGGGCTGGGGCAGTCGATGAGCATTTCCGCGCAGCTCGTGCTGGTGGCCAGGGTGACCAAGCGGGAAGCGGAGGCGGCCGGCACGACTGCCATTCTCGGCGTGTTCCGGCTGGTCGAGCGCCTCGGTGCCGCTGCCGGGCCGGCAATCACCGGCGCGATCGTTGCCTCGTTCGGCACCGTTTCCGCGATGGCGGCCCTGGGCATTTTCGGCGTGATTTCCTCCGTCCTCTTCTCATTGATCTTCTTCTTCGTCGACAATCAGGCCGATGAGGAAGATGAAGTAAACGCCGTGCCGGGAAGGGTCGCAGCATGAAGCTCAACCGTCGTCGATTGCTGACCGCCGGCGCTGCCGGTTTGGCCGCCCTTGCAATGCCGTCCATACTGCTTGCACAGACGCGGCCCTACAAGATTTACATGATCCTGTTCCGCGGCGAAACCGAAGTTGAGAAAGGCTTTCGCGAATATCTGTCCTCCCGCAAGTTGCCGGTGGAGCTGATCATCCGGGATGTCGACCGCGACGTCCGCAAGATTCCCCAGCTCGTTGCCGAAGCACGTGCGCTGGAAGTCGACCTGATCTATACCTGGGGCACGCCGGTAACGCTGGCGGTGGCCGGCGCCAAGAACCGCGTCGACCCGGAGCAGCATGTCACCGACATCCCGGTTCTCTTCACGATGGTCGCGTCGCCGGAGGGCTCCGGCCTCGTGGACTCGCGGACATCGTCCCGGCGCAACCTGACCGGGGCGGTGCACGTCGTGCCGACCGAGCAACAGCTCGGGGCGATGCGTTCCTACCGCAAGCTGTCCAAGCTGGCGGCAATCTATAACCCGGCGGAGCCGAACTCCGTGCTGATCGTCAAGGAGCTGCAGGATGCGGCGCGCCGGGACCAGTTCCAATTGATGGAACACGCCGTGCCGCTCGACGCCCAGGGTCAACCGGTCGCGACGGTGTTGCCCGACATGATCGCCGGTATCGCTCGGCTGCAGCCGCAGATGCTCTACCTCGGACCGGACAGCTTCCTCGCCGCCAACAGGAAGGTCGTGACCGAAGCCGCGGTTGCAAACCGCCTGCCGATTTTCTCGGCTACCGAGATTGCGCTGCGCGAGGGCAAGGCATTGTTCGGACTGGTGTCGCGCTACGAGAACGTCGGCCAGCTGACGGCACGCAAAGCCGAACAGATCCTGTTCAAGAAAGTGCGCCCGCAGGACATTCCGATCGAAACCCTGACGCGGTTCTCCTACATCGTCAACATGACGGTCGCGGCGGAGCTGGACTTCTATCCCCCATTGAAAGTCATTAATTATGCTGAGGTCATACGATGACAACAAGAAATGATTCGGACGATATCGATGCGCATTCGTTTACATGGCGGGTTTTGCGCAAAGAGGAAGCGCCGGTTGCCCATGCGGTGCATATCGAGGCGCTGAGCGGACAGGCCGCCGGCCTGGTGCGTCCGGACGAACTGTCGCATTTCATGCGGCATATGGGTGAGGAAGGCTTGCTGGTGGGATGCTTTATCGCCGATGGACAAATGGTTGCCTACGGCGTGCTTGGCACGGCATCCAAAACGGTTTCGCACATGGCGGAATTGCTGGAGATCGATGAAGCCGACCATTCCCGCTTCTGTGTTCTCGACGGTGTGGCGGCCTTGACCGCATGGCGCGGATATGGAATGCACCGCGAATCGATCAAAGAACGCTTGCGGCATGCGGGACAACTGGGACATACGCTGGTCGGCGCGACAGTCGCGCCGGGTAATATTCCGAGCATGCGCGGATTGTTCGAAGCACGCTTCCAGGTGAAAAAATTCAGCATGCTGTATGGCGGACTGTCACGGCTGGTGCTGAAAAAGGATCTGAAAGTCGCGGAGCCGGATTGGGTATTGCAGCACCGCGTCGCGGCCACCGATGAGCCAGGTCATCAGTCCGCGCTCAAGGAGGGCTTGACAGGATTTGGCTGCTCCCAGCGCGAGGACGGCGTATGGCAGGTGCATTACGGCATCGAGAAACGCTGACGCCTACCGAATGCGCCGGCGGCGGCTATTCAAATAACAACGGGGAGCATGCTCCCCGTTGTTATGTCGGCTTTCACTTTCTTGCGGCAGGCAGGATTCAGCTTCCGTCATCCGACAGGCCGAGCGGATTGCGCTTGGCGGGTTGCCGCCGCTTATGTTCCCGGTCACGCTGGCGCAGTACGTCGATCATCACGTTGAAGGTACGAGCAAGCTTACCGATTTCATCGTCGGACGTAACCTTGATGTTGGCCTTCTCATAGTCGCCGCTCTTCAACGCATGCGCCGCCACGGTCAGGCTTTCGATCGGACGCACGATACTGCGCGCAAACATCACGGCAAACACGAAAAACACCAGGCCGACAAGGATGACGCTGTACATCACGTTGGTGAAGAGCTGATTGAGCGGCTGCTCGAAAGCCTGGCGGGATTCGGACACCGCGACGACCCAGTTATGGCCGATCACCGGCGCGAATCCGGCCACTTCAGTTGCGCCGGAGAGCGTTGATTGATAACTGATGTTGCCGATCGACTTTGCGCCCACGATCGCATTGGCGAGATCCGGCATGTTCAGGGAGTCGATCTTGTTGCGGCGGAAACGCTGGTCGGCGATGATCTGTTTCAGCTTCTCGCTCGGCAGCGGCGTGAGGCTCCGGTAGAGCTGCGTCTGGTCAGGGTGATAAATCATCACACCGTCGCCATCCACCAGGAACGGCGTGAGACGGGTACCACGGGTGATCTCGCCCAGAATGCTCGCGACCGTCGTTCCCTTGATGCGAAGGACCACCACGCCGATTACATTGCGATCGGCATCGCGCACCGGGTTCGAATAGTAGATACCCGGCGCACCGGCGGTCGAGCCGACGACCATGCCGGTCATGTGGGGACGCCCCTGCATCGCCTCCTTGAAGTATTCGCGGAATTTGAAGTTCTTGCCCATCACGCCGTCGTCGTTCGACGCCACGGCGGTCCCTTCCGGATTCATCAGGAACAGCGGATGCACATCCGGATTGGATTTGACGAGGTTATGGATTTTTGCCTGGATCGATGCCTTGGCGGCATCGGTGGGCTGCTGCAGGAAGCTGACGAACTCCGGATC
>NZ_DAIUCO010000233.1:0-8475 GCF_036846085.1 Noviherbaspirillum sp.
CTTTCTTAGGAGCTGCTGCCTTTTTCGCTACCGGTTTCTTGGCTGCTGCTGCCTTCTTAGGAGCTGCTGCCTTCTTCGCTGCCGGCTTCTTGGCTGCTGCTTTCTTCGCAGCTGGTTTCTTTGCTGTTGCCATTCTGTTTCTCCTTCACGTGATGAGAAAAACTACGAGGTTGGAAACCCGCGCCGCCCATCGCGATGAGCCGCACGAATTATTCATCGGCGCAAGCAAGCTTCTGCTTGCGCTAATGAATTCGGCACCAGCTGAACTGCTGCATCACCTCATCTATGCAGCACTTCAGCCTTTATTGGCTACGCCTCTCTTCTACACTTCACCGTCGCGCGTCGACGGGAGCGGAGGTACATACAACGCGGTTTATTCGGCGCAGTTGCAGTCGTAGCCAAAAAAAACGCCGGCAACAATGCCGGCGTCGGAATACTGTTTCTGGAAAACCAACAGGTTTTTCAGGGAAAAAGCCGCCTTGCCCGAGCGAGTCGGGTTCAGCGGCAAAACCGTAGAAGATTGTGTTGTTCGTCTACTGTCCATTAATTTGGTGATAGCCCCTCGATTTTTCGGTCAGGTCTTTTGCACTGTTTGTTCGCGACCATGTTCCGACATGTCTCCATTAACGTCATGGCCGGGATGTTCTTTAGCGCTTCATTCCCAGCTCAGTGCGCCGCCGGTCTGGTATTCGATCACGCGAGTCTCGAAGAAGTTGCGTTCTTTTTTCAGATCGATCATTTCGCTCATCCACGGGAAGGGATTTTCTTCCTGGGGGAACATCGGATCGAGACCGATTTGTTGTGCGCGTCGATTTGCGATGAACCGCAAGTACCCTTTGAACATTGGCGCATTCAATCCGAGTACTCCACGCGGCATTGTATCCTCTGCGTAGCGATATTCCAACTCTACCGCGCGCAAAAACAACGATTTAATCTCTTCGCGGAACTCGGCAGTCCACAAGTGCGGATTCTCCATCTTGATCGTGTTGATCAAATCGATTCCGAAATTGCAGTGCATCGATTCGTCACGCAGGATGTACTGATACTGTTCCGCTGCGCCCATCATCTTGTTCTGACGGCCGAGGGCGAGAATCTGCGTGAAGCCGACATAGAAGAACAAACCTTCCATCAGGCATGCAAATACGATGAGCGAGCGCAGCAGCGTCTGGTCCGCTTCCACCGTGCCGGTCTTGAACTCCGGATTGGTCAGCACATCGATGAACGGGATCAGGAATTCATCCTTGTCGCGGATCGAAGCGACCTCGTGATACGCATTGAAAATCTCGCCTTCGTCCAGGCCGAGCGATTCGACGATGTACTGATAGGCATGCGTGTGGATCGCCTCCTCGAACGCCTGGCGCAACAGGTACTGGCGGCACTCCGGCGCGGTGATATGGCGATAGGTGCCGAGCACGATGTTGTTGGCGGCGAGCGAGTCGGCGGTGACGAAGAAGCCGAGGTTGCGCTTGACCAGGCGACGCTCGTCCTCGGTCAGGCCGTTCGGGTTCTTCCACAGCTCGATGTCGCGCTGCATGTTGATTTCCTGCGGCATCCAGTGATTCGCGCAACCAGCCAGGTATTTGTCCCAGGCCCATTTGTACTTGAAGGGCACCAGCTGGTTCACGTCGGTCTGGCCATTGATGATGCGCTTGTCGGCGGCATTCACCCGCCGCGCTGCTTCGGCGGCCAGGTCGGCTTCCGTTTTTACGACCAGTGCCGGATTGAACATGGCATTGGTCATTGAACGCGCGTCGGGCGCAGGCATGAATGCCTGCCCCGGGTGCGGCATCGGCGCGGCTTTCGCCGCAGGTTTCATTTCATCGTCCCAACTTAGCATCGCATTTTGTCCTTAAGGCTATTGTAGTGGCAGTGTCGTCATGTTCAAGCGGGCGCAGCAATGATTGCTGCGCTACATCACATCTTGAGGACGATTACTGGCAGGCTTCACATTCGTCGAACCCCGGATCGCCGGGGCGCAGCATGCACGCAGGGCCGGCCACATCCTCCGCCGCGACGCTCGCAGGCACCACCGCCGGTGCTGACGCATAACTGCCATTCATGCCGCCGTCTGCGGAAACCGCGTTCAGCGCACCGGCCTTGGTGGTGGACTTCTCGGCGTGCGTCGCACCAATGGTACGCAGATAGTAAGTGGTCTTCAAGCCGCGCAGCCAGGCCAGCTTGTAGGTTTCATCCAGCTTCTTGCCGGACGCGCCCGCCATGTAAATATTGAGCGATTGCGCCTGGTCGATCCATTTCTGGCGGCGGGAGGCGGCTTCGACCAGCCACTTCGGCTCGACCTCGAATGCGGTGGCGTAGATGTCGCGCAGGTCTTGCGGAATGCGGTCGATCTTGGCCAGGCTGCCGTCGAAATACTTGAGGTCGGCGATCATGACTTCATCCCACAGGCCACGTGCCTTCAGGTCACGCACCAGGTGTTCATTGATTTCGGTAAATTCTCCGGACAGGTTCGACTTCACATACAGGTTCTGATAGGTCGGTTCGATACAGGCGGAAACATCGATGATGTTGGAGATCGTCGCCGTCGGGGCGATCGCCACGCAGTTCGAGTTGCGCATGCCGTGTTCCTTGATGCGTGCGCGCAGCGGAGCCCAGTCCATCGATTCCGAAGTGTCGACCTCCAGGTAACCGCCGCGTTCTTCCGCCAGCAGCCTCAGGGAGTCCTGCGGCAGGATGCCGCGATCCCACAGCGAACCGCGATAGGAACTGTAGCGGCCACGCTCTTCGGCCAGTTCGGTCGATGCCCAGTAGGCGTAGTAGCACACCGCTTCCATCGACTTGTCGGCGAATTCCACCGCCTCCATCGATGCATACGGAACGCGCATCATGTGCAGGCAATCCTGGAAACCCATGATGCCCATGCCGACCGGACGATGGCGCAGGTTGGAGTCACGCGCCTTCTTGACGGCGTAATAGTTGATGTCGATCACGTTATCGAGCATGCGCATCGCGGTGCGCACGGTCTTTTGCAGTTTGACGTGGTCCAGCTTGCCGTCCTTCATGTGGGCCGGCAGGTTGACCGAGCCGAGGTTGCAGACGGCGATTTCGGAATCGTTGGTGTTCAGCGTGATCTCGGTGCACAGGTTGGAGCTGTGGACGACGCCGACATGCTGCTGCGGGGAACGGATATTGCAGGGATCCTTGAATGTGATCCATGGATGGCCGGTCTCGAACAGCATCGACAGCATCTTGCGCCACAGGTCGAGCGCCTGCACTTTCTTGAACAGCTTCAGTTCGCCGCGGGCGGCCTTCGCCTCGTAACCCGAATAGGCTGCTTCGAACGCCTTGCCGACCTTGTCGTGCAGGTCCGGCACATCGCTCGGGGAGAACAGTGTCCACTCGCCTTTTTCCATCACCCGCTTCATGAACAGGTCCGGAATCCAGTTCGCGGTGTTCATGTCATGGGTACGGCGCCGATCGTCGCCGGTGTTCTTGCGCAGGTCGAGGAATTCCTCGATATCCATGTGCCAGGTTTCCAGGTAGGCACAGACCGCGCCCTTGCGCTTGCCGCCCTGGTTGACCGCGACGGCGGTATCGTTCACCACTTTAAGGAACGGGACCACGCCCTGCGACTTGCCGTTGGTGCCCTTGATATGGGCGCCGAGCGCACGGACCGGGGTCCAGTCATTGCCGAGGCCGCCGGCGAACTTGGCCAGCAGTGCGTTTTCCTTGATGGCTTCGTAGATGCCGTCCAGATCGTCGGCCACCGTGGTCAGGTAGCAGGACGACAGCTGGGAACGTTGGGTGCCGGAATTGAACAGGGTCGGCGTGGAGCTCATGAAATCGAAGGACGACAGCAGGTTGTAGAACTCGATCGCGCGGGCTTCGCGGTCGATCTCGTTCAGTGCCAGGCCCATCGCCACGCGCATGTAGAACGCCTGCGGCATTTCAATGCGGGTGCCTTCGATATGCAGGAAATAGCGGTCGTACAGGGTCTGCAGGCCGAGATAGCCGAATTGCAGGTCGCGTTCCGGCACCAATGCGCCGGCCAGCTTCTGCAGGTCGAACTGCATCAGCTTGTCGTCGAGCAGTTCGGCTTCGATTCCCTTCTTGATGTACCTTGGGAAGTAGTCGACATAGTGTGCGGCGGCGTCTGCCTGCGCGACTTCCTGGCCGAAGACTTCCTTGCGGATGGTATGCATGAGCAGGCGCGCGGTCACCTTGCTGTAGGCCGGGTCTTTTTCCATCAGCGCGCGGGCAGCTAGGATGGCGGACTTGTGCAGTTCCTCGACCGGCACGCCGTCATACAGATTTTTCACGGTTTCAGCCAGGATGGCTTCAGCATCCACATGCTTCTCGAGACCGATGCAAGCGGCAGTGATCAGGTCGCGCACCTGCTGCAGGTCGAGCGGACGGCGTTCGCCGTTATCAAGCACATGCAGTTGCGGCGCATCGATTGCTGCCTTTGTCGATTGCTGCTGGGCACGCTCTTCCATCCGCTTGGCGCGATACAGCACATAGGCGCGAGCGACATCATGTTCGCCGGAGCGCATCAGCGACAGTTCGACCTGATCCTGGATGTCTTCGATATGGAAGGTGCCGCCGGCCGGCTGGCGGCGCACCAGCGCCGACACGACATTCGACGTCAGCTGTTCGACCAGTTCGCGCACGCGCGCCGATGCAGCGCCCTGCCCGCCGTTGACGGCGAGGAAGGCCTTGGTAACAGCAATGGAAATTTTCGATGGCTCAAATCCGACGACGGCGCCGTTGCGGCGGATGATCTTGTAGTCGCCCAGATTAACGGACAGATTGGATGCGGATGAGGTAGAGCCACTGCGAGGAGAGACCAGACCGATTTCGCTGGGGGATTTAACGGACACTTCTTGAGTTGATTGCATCTAGCCTCCTGGGAGCTTGTTGCTGCTGGTATTGCAGCTGCTTATGGTTTTGAAAAACACCCGTTATGCGGGTGTGCTCACGCTTATTCAGCAAATATCAAATGACGAACATCCTATGTCTGCGAGCGCCGGTCGCAATCGCTTTCACACTTCGATGATCCATGCAGGTTTTGTTCCAGAAAAATCGTGGGGATTTGGACAATCTCATGTGCATTGCGTTGCTGTGGAAAACGACGTGAATGGCTCGAAGAAAGATACGCTCCGGAAATGGACCGGTACATATGATGGGAGGGGCCATCACTACATATAGTGTTCTGTTCGCCGATTGATACTAATTCTAGTGGCTGGATGCCGGGTGCGCAAATGTTTTTTTGGGTATTTCGTCAATTTCTCTGATGCATCGCAATGTATTTTTTCAGCATTCTGTCGGGAAATGCAGGGGCTTATAGCCGAAAAGTGGCTTGCCATGGCGGTCGAGCAGGCTGCGATAGTGCGGCCAGTCGAAAAAGGGACCGGGATCGGTCTTGCGTCCCGGCGCGATATGTTCATGTCCCGCAACAGAATCGAGCGGGTGTCGTGACTGAAGCGCGAGGGTCAGTTCGGCGAGCGTGCCGTATTGGGAACTGGCAAAGGGCTCGAAGTCGGAGCCTTCGAGTTCGATGCCGATTGAAAAATCATTGCAGCGCTCCCGACCGCGAAACGATGAAAGGCCGGCATGCCATGCGCGCTGCATCGTCGATACAAACTGCACGACACTGCCATCGCGCCGGATCAGGAAATGCGCAGACACTTTCAAGGTCCGCAATTGATCAAAGTACGGATGCGCGTCGCAGTCGAGCCGGTTGCAGAACAGGTCCGCAATGAACGATCCGCCGAAATTTTCTGGCGGCAGGCTGATGTTGTGAATCACCAGCAGATCGACGACGGTCCCGTCAGGGCGCACGTCGAAGTTGGGCGATGGCTCACGCGCGACGCCGCTGCACCAGCCGTCGTCATCGATATGATAGCGATTCATTATTCGGGCTCGTGGATGGACAGGCGTTGCATGCGGTAGCGCAGCTGACGAAAGCTGATGCCCAGCAATTCCGCCGCCTGGGTGCGATTGAAGCGGGTCTTGGCCAATGCGCGCCGGATGATTTCGCGCTCAACCTGATCGAGATGATCCGGCAGTGATGCCGGCAAGGGTTCATCGCTCTCTGGATTCAACGATGCGGCGGCGGATACCGGCGGCGGCGTTGCGACGACCGCCGATACGGCCGCGACCGACAGTACCGGCGACTGGATCGTTTCGAGTACAGATGCCATCGCGGGCTTGAGCGCCAGGTCGGCGACTTCGATCACGCCATCATTTGCAAACGCAAGTGCCCGCTCCAGGATGTTTTCCAGTTCGCGCACATTGCCCGGGAATCCGTGGTTGCGCAACGCATCCAGTGCCGCCGGCGCCAGCACGGCCCGTGTTCCGGGAGCCGCCAGCCGCTGCAGGATGCCATCGGCCAGCAAGCCGATGTCCTCCAGTCGCTCGCGCAGCGCCGGCAGGCGCAGCTCGATGACATTCAGCCTGTAATACAAGTCCTGGCGGAACTTTCCTTTTTCGACGCATTCGGCCAGATTCTGGTGCGTGGCACTGATCAGCCGAACATCCACAGGCTCTTCCAGTGTTGCGCCGACCTTGCGCACCCTGCGCTCCTGGATCGCACGCAACAACTTCACCTGCATCGCCAGCGGCAGATCGGCGACTTCGTCCAGCATCAGGGTGCCGCCATTCGCCGCTTGGAAAAAGCCATCCCGGTCTTCGCTTGCGCCGGTGAACGCACCCTTGCGGTAGCCGAAGAACTCGGCTTCCATCAGTGCCTCGGGAATCGCGCCGCAGTTGACTGCGATGAAGGGTTTGCCGGCCCGGGTGCTGTTGGCATGGATATCGCGCGCCGCCACTTCCTTGCCGCTGCCCGACTCGCCGGTAATCGCGACCGGCGCCATGCTGCGGGCGAGGCGGACGATCTGGGTACGTACATCCTGCATCACGAACGAGTCACCGATCAGGCGCGATGCATTTGCCGGCGACCGGCCTTCGCGGGTTTCGGTCTCGGCCGCAGCCTTGTTCAGCTGCAATGCGGACTGGACCATCTGGCGCAGCTGATCGAGGGCGACCGGCTTGGAGAGATAATCGAAGGCGCCCGCCTTCAATGCCGCGACCGCGTTGTCGGCGCTGCCGAAGGCGGTGATCACGGCAATCGGCAGATTCTTGTGCTGCGCGTTTACCTCTTTTACCAGGTCGATGCCGAGACCATCCGGGAGCCGCATATCGGTCAGCACCATCGAGTAGGCGCCGTTTGCCAAGCGGCTACGGGCGCTGGCAAGCGAATCGGCGCTGTCGACATCCAGTCCCATCCTGACGAGGGTGATCTCCAGCAGTTCACGCAGATCTGCTTCATCGTCGACAACCAGGATGCTCGGTGAACTCATTTACAAACCTTGTACTTTCCGGCAAATGCCGTTCGCTTCTATATATATGTATGTGGTGCTGCCCGCCGGGTGTCAGCGCGATTGGCTTTACACGCGGGCCGGCATGGCGAATGTAATAACGAATCGTCCGGTGGGTTTTTCTTGTCCGCTGCGGGAAACATCGGTCCGGTATTCGTAATCCAGCATCGCACCGTTATTCAAACACAATTCACGCGCCACGTAGAGACCTAAACCGGTTCCTTTGCTGGATGTTGTATAGAAGGGTTCGAACAAGTGCGCGCGGACGGCCGGCGTGATCGCCGGGCCGTCATCCTGCACATGCAGTTCCAGCCGGCTGGCATTGTCCGCCAGCGCATGAATCCGGATGCTGCCGGGACCCGGGCTGGCATAGCGCAGCGCGTTCGACAGCAGGTTCACCAGGACCTCCCGCAGATGAAGCGGGTCGAACCTCACCTGGTAGCCCGTCATGTCGCCAAGTTGAATCATGTCCGGGGCGATCGCATGTGTTTCGCGGAATTCGGTCAGCAGCTCGTTGCAGAACGGCGCCAGCACGAGCGGCTCGGCCTGCGTTTGCGCCTTGCGCGACAGCTTCAGTATGTCTTCGATCATCCGGTTCAGGCGCCGGACATTGTCGCCGATGATGGTCAGCAGCCGTGACTGCACCGGCTCGACGATTTCCTCGCCGAGCAGCGAAGCGGCATGGGAGATCGCCGACAGCGGGTTGCGCACTTCGTGGGCAATGCTTGCGGTCAGCCGCCCCATCGAAGCCAGCTTCAATTGCTGCGCCTGGTTTTCGATCTCGGTAACATCCTGCAGGAAAATCACCGCCCTTTCCTCGCCGAGGTCGCGGGTCTCCACCTTTGCGAAGCGCAGCTTCAGGTGCGACGCCAGTTCCCTCCGGGCCTCCCGCGCAATGGTCGACCCCTGCAGGCTTGCAAGTTCCTCGCGTGGTTTTACCACCACAAACGTCGACCAGTCGGTATCGCCGTCCGGCTGTTCACCGGCCTCGCTGGCCCAGGCGGCAAAGGCGGCGGCGATGGGCGCCAGCGTCGACAACTCGGCCAGCTTGTAACGTGGCCGCCCGTAGGGCACCGCCAGCCCGAGCATGCGCTCGGCGGCCGGATTGGCGGCGAATATCCAGCCATCGCTGCCGACG
>NZ_DAIUCO010000234.1:0-8447 GCF_036846085.1 Noviherbaspirillum sp.
GGGGAGGGCTAGGGTGGGGGTAGTGAGGTCGAGTTGCGCCCTGCTTTGATTCGACCTCACTACCCCCATCCCAGCCTTCCCCCTGGGTGGGGGAAGGAGCCGTCATGCAGTTATCTTGCAGTTCAAATTAAATAATCTCCAACTCCGCCCTCAGCGATCCCGCGGCCTTCATCGCCTGCAGGATCGCCAGCAGGTCCTGCGGCGTCGCTCCGATCGCGTTCAGTGCTTTCACCACGTCCGCCAGCGACGTGCCGCCCTTGAGCAGCAGCACCTGTCCCGGCTCCTTCTTGATATCGATCTGCGAGGTCGTCGTCACTACCGTCTGGCCGCCAGAAAACGGCGCAGGCTGGCTGATCACCGGGTCGGTATTGATGACCACCGACAGGTTGCCGTGGGATACCGCGCAGCTTTCCAGCGTAACCGCCTGGTTCATCACCACCGAGCCGGTGCGGGCGTTCAGAATCACCTTGGCGACCATCTGCGCCGGCGTCACGTTCAGGCTTTCGAGCGCGCCGAGGAAAGCGACCCGATCATCGCTGCCGAGCGGCGCGCGCACACGGATCACGCGGCCGTCACGGGCTGCCGCGGTTTCCGGTCCGAAGCGCTGGTTGATCGCCTCCACAACCCGGCTGGCGGTGGAAAAATCCGCGTCGTTCAATTCGAGGTGGATGGCGTCACCCTGCCCCAGGCTGGTAGGAACCGAGCGCTCCACAGTCGCACCACCCGAAATCCGGCCTACGCTCAAATGGTTGATCTGCGCCTTGCTGCCGCTGGCTGCCGCGCCGACGCCGCCGACCAGCACGTTGCCCTGCGCGATGCCGTAGATCTGTCCATCGGCGCCCTTGAGCGGCGTCATGAGCAGCGTGCCGCCACGCAGGCTCTTGGCGTTCCCCATCGACGATACGGTCACGTCGAGCAACTGGCCAGGCTGCGCGAACGGCGGCAGCGACGTGGTGACCACCACTGCAGCGACATTCTTCAACTGCAGGCTGGTGCCGGGCGGCATGTTCACGCCCATGTTCTGCAGCATGCTGACCACGCTTTGCACGGTAAAGGGTGTCTGCGTCGTCTGGTCGCCGCTGCCGTCAAGACCGACCACCAGCCCATATCCCATCAGCTGGTTCTGCCGCACGCCCTGGATGCTGGCAAGGTCCTTGAGTCGTTCCGCGTGGGCCGCGGGAAGACAGGCGCACACTGCCAGCAACAGGCCGGAACAGGTTTTGGCGAAGGATGACAGACGGAGGTTCATGGCGGGTCCCGGCTTCACAGCGGCATGAGGCTGAGGAAGAATCGCACCATCTGCGATGCCACTTCAGCCGTATCGAGACGGGTATTGGTGCGGTATTCGATACGCGCATCCGCCACCTGGGTGGACGGCACCACATTGCCGGCAGCGACGGTATCGGGATTGACCACGCCGGACAGGCGCACATATTCCACGCCCTTGTCGAATGCAATCTGCTTCTCGCCGCTGACCATCAGGTGTCCATTCGGCAGGACGTCGATCACCGTGACGGTGATCGTGCCGGAAAAGTTGTTGGCGGAACTGGACGCGCCCTTTTCCTCGAACTTGTTCGATGATGCGCCTGCGGCACCCAGATCGGCCAGAGTGGAAGCAGGCACGCCGAACAGGCGAGATACCGAGGCCGAGACGCTGCCCGCCTTGCTGCCGGAGTTTGCCGCCGACTTGCCGGCACTGGTGCGCTCCGTGATAGCGATTGTGAGGATGTCACCGACATGGCGGGCGCGGCGATCCTCGAACATCGGACGGTAGGATGCGGACTGGAAAATGGCGCCGTTGGCGGGCGCATTCATGGCGGCGTGCGCAGGTTGCGCCGCGCGCGGCGGCTGCACGATGGAGTCCGGCACCGTGGTGCAGCCCGCCAGACCGGTGGCGACGGCGAACAGGAGGATGCGCTTCATGATTGCTCCGGAAAATCAGAGCTGCGACAGGCGCTGCAGCATCTGATCCGACGTTTGCACTGCCTTGCTGTTGATTTCATAGGCGCGCTGCGTCTGGATCATGTTGACCAGCTCTTCCACCACATTGACGTTGGAGGTTTCGACATACCCCTGCGCCAGCAGGCCGGCACCGTTCGTGCCCGGGGTGTTGCTGTTGGGACCGCCCGATGCTGTCGTTTCGACGTAAAGATTTTCCCCCTTCGACTCCAGGCCGGCCGGGTTGACAAAGGTGGCAAGCTGGATAGTGCCGACCTGGGTGGTCGCGGCGCTTCCCTGCTGGGTCACCGAGACCGTGCCGTCGCGGCCGACCGTGACGCTCATGGCATTGGCGGGTATGGTGATCGCCGGCTGCACCGGAAAGCCGCTCGAGGTGACAAGCTGCCCCTGGCTATCGATCTGGAACGCGCCGTCCCTTGTATAACCGGTGGTGCCGTCCGGCAGCAGCACCTGGAAAAATCCCGCACCCTGGATCGCCAGGTCCTTGTCGTTGCCGGTCTGCTGCAGATTGCCCTGAGTGAAAATGCGCTCGGTGGCGACAGGCCGCACCCCGGTGCCGATCTGCAAGCCGCTCGGCAATTGCGTCTGCTGCGACGATTGCGCGCCCGGCTGGCGCATGGTCTGGTACAACAGGTCCTCGAACACCGCCCGGGAACGCTTGTAGCCACTGGTGCTGACGTTGGCCAGGTTGTTCGAGATGACATCCATCTGGGTCTGCTGCGCGTCCAGGCCGGTCTTGGAAATCCATAGCGATCGAATCATTGCGTTCTCCGGTAAATCTTGTCGTTATCCTGCGTGGGTTGAGTGCATCAACCATATAGGCTGGAACTCATTTCATAAATTGCTTATGCAATCTTTTGTCATTCCCGCGAAGGCGGGAATCCAGAGATGTACTGGCTACGCAAATGAGGAATGCGGTCCACCTCTGGGTCCCCGCCTTCGCGGGGACGACAAACCTTTTTAAATGATATGAATTCTGGTGGCAAAGGCTTCACGCCGATTATCCTGCGCCAGCCATCAGCTCAAAGCGAGGAGCTGGGCCGCTTTCGCATCGTTGCTCTCGGCGTTCTTCAGCATGTTCATTTGCATTTCGAATTGCCGCGCGAGACTGATCATGTTGACCATCGCGTCGACGACATTCACGTTGCTGCCTTCCAGCGCGCCTCCGATGAGCGACACGCCGGCATCCGCATCGGCAGGCTCGCCGCCCCGCACGCGGAACAGGCCGTCGTCACCGCGGACGATCGTGTCTTCCGGCGGATTCACCAGCTTGATCCGCCCCAGGACATTGGACGGGCCGGGTTTGAAATCGTTGGCCATCGCGCTGACAGTGCCGTCCTTGGCGATGGTGATGTTGACGTTCGGCGGTATGCTGATCGGACCGCCATCGCCGAGCACATTGATGCCGGACTGCGTCTGCAGCACACCGTTCTCGCTCAGCTTTAGGCTGCCGTTGCGCGTGTACGCTTCAGTACCGTCTTCCAGTTGGACCGCGATCCAGCCCTTGCCTTGCACCGCGATGTCGAGGTCCCGCCCGGTCTGCTGGATCGGCCCGGCGGAGAAGTTGGTGCCGACGGTGGAATCGACGACAAACGTGCGGGTCGGCATTCCCGGTCCGTTGACGTCCACCGCCCGGAAGGCGTCAAACTGCGCGCGGAAGCCGGTGGTCGCCGCATTGGCCAGGTTGTTTGACGTATTGGCCTGCTGCTCAAGGATGTGCTTGGCGCCGGTCATGGCGGTATAAATCAGGCGATCCATCTTGTTCTCCCGGTTCGGTCCGGCGCAACCTCACGTCACGCCGGAACGGGTCTCGTCATTACTTCAGGTTGACCAGCGTCTGCAGGATCTGGTCCTGGGTCTTGATGGTCTGGGCGTTGGCCTGGTACACCCGCTGGGCGGTGATCATGGTGACCAGTTCGGCCGTCAGGTCGGTATTGGAATCTTCCACGGCGGAGGACTGCAGCACACCGAGGTTGCCGGAGTTCGGTGTGCTCACCAGCGGCTGGCCGGAGGCGGCCGACTCCGCCCATGCGTTATTGCCGAGGGGCTGCAAGCCGTTCGGGTTGGTGAAATTGGCCAGCACCACCTGCCCGAGCGTGGCGGTCTTGCCGTTTGTATAGCGGCCGGT
This sequence comes from Noviherbaspirillum sp., assembly GCF_036846085.1. NCBI lineage: Bacteria > Pseudomonadati > Pseudomonadota > Betaproteobacteria > Burkholderiales > Oxalobacteraceae > Noviherbaspirillum > Noviherbaspirillum sp. Next base: position 4,088 of record NZ_DAIUCO010000234.1, read on the forward strand.
GATGATGCCGTTGCCGTCCGTATTGAAGCCGGACAACCGGCCTGAGGTGTAGCCGTCCTGCGTCAGGGCATTGACACTGAATGCGGAGCCGAACTGCGTCGTGCCGGACAGGTCGACCGTCACCGGGAATGGCGCAGCGCCGGTACTTGCGGCGGGCGTCAGCGTGACGGTGAATGCGGCCGGTGCCGGCGGCGCCGGTGTCGCGATAGCACCGCTGCCGTTGAACGTGATGTTGCCGATCGGCGCCGCCAGCTGCTGCACCGTCGCGCCATCGTCGAATGCGCCATACACCGTCCATGCGTTCGGGCCGGTCTTGACATAGAAAGTCTGCAGCGTATGCGCATTGCCCAGGCCGTCGTAGACGTTCACCGAGGTGGCGTTATGGTAGGTGGCGGGGACATCTTTATCGAATGCGGCGGCAATCGCCGTCTTCGTCGAATCGAGATTGAGCTGGCTTTGCACGCTGGTGGTGGTTTTCGGCGTCAGGTCGGCATTGGAAATCTGCAGCTCCACCGGCGCACCGGTAGCCAGCACGCCGTTGCCGTCGGCGGAAAAGCCGGTCAGGCGCGCACCCGAGGCGTTCGTAATGAAGCCGTCCTTGCTGAGCTGGAACTGGCCGTTGCGCGCATAGGAGATCGCGCCGTTATTGCTCATCCGGAAAAAGCCGCCGCCATTGATGGCGATGTCGAGCGGATTCGCCGACGCGGTGATGTTCCCCTGGGTGAACTGCTGCGCCACCTGCGACACCTTGGTGCCGATACCGGTCGCGCCGCCGCCGCCCGCGCCCGAAAGCGAATTCGCATACACGTCGGCGAACTGCACCTGGCCGGCCTTGAATCCCACGGTGTTTGCGTTGGCGATGTTGTTGCCGATCGATTCCAGCGTTTTGGACGCGGCGTTCAGACCGCTCAAGCCTTGTTGAAAACTCATCTTGTTTCTCCTAGTTGTGCTTGCCGCTGCGCCAGGACCGGCGCGACTTATTTAGTTGTGTTGCGCGAGGTAGTTCAAAGAATCTGCCGGATATCGGCCAGCTTGACCTCGCCGATGCCCATGACATTGAGCTTGACGCCCTGGGCGCCGGACGCGACGCTTGCCACATCGCCGAAGGCCAGTGCGGTCGCCTCCACCGCCTTGCCGGCCCGCTTGGCGGCGATGTCGAAGGTGTACTTGCCGCTGGCGGCATCGGCACCGCTGTCGGTCTTGCCGTCCCACTGCAGCGGCAGAAGGCCGGCGTCGGTCCCGCCGAGATCGATTTTGCGCACCGGATTGCCGGAACTGTCGCGGATGGTCACCTCGACGCTGTCCGCCGATTCGGCCAGCTCGACGCCGAGGAATGCCTTGCCTTCGTTTAGCATGAGCGTGGAACCCGGTGCGAGCACGCCGCGGCCGATCATGCTGGCCGCCTGCAGGGACTGGTTCGACTGCATGCTTCCCTGCAGCGCCTCCAGCGTCGCGTTGACCTTGTCAATGCCGGTCACGGTCGACAACTGGGCCAGCTGACTGGTCACCTGAGCGTTGTCGAGCGGATTGAGCGGGTCCTGGTTGCGCATCTGCGTCACCAGCAGCGTGAGGAATTTGTCCTCGGCGGCAGCGGCGGTGCTTTTGGCGTCCTTCTTGCCCGGATTCATTGCCGCCAGCAATTCGGTGGATGGTCCTGTGGTGCCTTGTACGGTGCTCATCGCCTATCCTTCCTCATTGACCCAGGGTCAGGGTCTTCATCAGCATCGTCTTCGCGGCGTTCATCGTTTCGACGTTGGTCTGGTACGAACGGGAGGCGGAGATCATGTTGACCATCTCCTCCACCACGTTCACGTTGGGCATCGCGACATACCCCTTGTCGTCCGCTTGTGGATGCGACGGGTTGTGCACCATCTTGAGCGGCGACTGGTCTTCCACGACCTGCGCAACCTTCACACCGGACGCCTGCGATCCGGCCATCACCGCGCTGAACACCACCTGCTTGGCGCGGTAGGTCTGCCCGGTGGCGCTAGTCGCGCTGTCGGCATTGGCGATATTGCTGGCGACGACGTTCAGCCGCTGCCCCTGCGCACTCATGGCGGAACCGGCGACGTTGAATATATTGAAGAGCGACATGATTATTGTCCCTGGATAGCGGTCAGCAGACCCTTGATCTGCGCACCCATGATCGTGATGCCGGCTTCGTAGCGCAGCGCGTTATCGGCGAACTGGTTGCGTTCGACGTCCATATCCACCGTATTGCCGTCCACGCTGCCCTGCTGGACAGTGCGGTACATCAGTGCGGCGCCGCTGCTGCTCAGATGCAGATTGGTGCCGCCGAGGTGGGCCGCCGAGGTCTTGGCCATCGGCGGCGACTGCATGGCCTGCCCTGCCGGATTAGCCTGTCCGAGGGCTTGTTTCAACGCGCTGTTAAAATCGATGTCCCGCGCCTTGTAGTTCGGCGTATCCGCGTTCGCGATATTCGACGCCAGCATCTGCTGCCGCTGCGCCCGCAGGCTCAGCGCCGTCTCGTGAAAGCGCAGCGCCTGGTCCAGTTTTCCGATCATCGCAACCTCCTGATATTGCCGGCTCAAGAATCCGCATCCCGAGCCGATAATGGATTTGTGTAGCGTCGATCATACGGAGCGTCCTGTCGGCTTGATCGGATGATAAGCATCCGAAATCCGCCGCTATTTGCGGTTTTGAATCCCGCTCCGCCGTATAGGATGGGCACCATGTTCAATTTGGCGCCCATCATGAAAACATCGCTCAAGATGCCGTCAATGCTGCTTTCGGCCATGCTTTCCTTCGCAGCCATGCCGGCGCATGCCAACCCGCAGCCTGACCCGAAGACGGCATCCCGCCAGGATCCCGGCCTGCTCAGGATCGCGGCCGAGCATTTCCTTAAAGTTCAGACGACCGGGTTGCCCGGCAGGATCGACATCACGGTCACGCCGGCCGACAGCAGACTCAATCTCGCCGCCTGTGCCGCGCTGGAACCGTTCCTGCCGCCCGGCGGCCGGGTATGGGGAAAAACGACCGTCGGCATGCGCTGCAACGCGCCATCGCCCTGGACTATTTACATGCAAGCCACCGTTCGCGTGACAGGAGACTATTTCGCCACGGCGGCGCCGCTCAAGCAGGGACAAAGCATCGGACAGAACGATCTGGTGAAACAGCAAGGCGATCTCACCGCGCTGCCGCCGGGAATCGTGACCGATCCGGCGCAAGCAGTCGGTCGCACGCTGACCGTGTCGCTCGGCGCCGGCACACCGCTGCGACTGGATGCGCTGCGGGCACAACAGGCGGTGCAACAGGGACAAGTTGTAAAAGTGATATCCGCCGGACCAGGATTCAGCGTCTCCGCAGAAGCGCGCGCGCTGGCCGGCGGCGCCGAAGGCCAGATCGTCCAAGCCAGAACCGCATCCGGACAAGTCGTCAGCGGTGTGGCCAAAGCAGGCGGTGTGGTGGAAGTTACATACTGAAGCACTTGGTTGACGAATACGGCACATTCGGTGCTAAAGTTTCCGGTGTTCGCGTCGTTACAGGTAATGACAACTGGCGGAACGCCGTTAAACATTGAAGGAAAATGCCGTGAAAATTGACGATTCGATCAAGAAAACCGACCGGGCCGGCGTCGGCCCGACCCAGGCAAAACCGGGCAAAGCTGCGGCCAGAACCGAAAGCGCCGCCCCGCCGGCGTCCGACAGCGTCCAGCTTTCTTCGCAGGCACGCGCCCTCGCCGCACAGAATTCCAGCACGGGCGTCATGGATGTCGCCAAGATTGAAGAAATCAAGGCGGCGATCGCCAACGGCACCTTCAAGGTCGATCCGGAAAATGTCGCCAACGGCCTCCTCGACACCGTCAACGACCTGCTCCGCTCACGCAAATAAGGCACTCCATGCAACAACTCGGCACCAGTCCGGCAGACACCCTCCAGGAAGAACACCGGGCAGCGACCAGCCTGCTACAAATCCTCGACGAGGAACAGGCTTGCCTGCTGAATGCCGAGACCGCATCCCTCGAAGGCCTCACCCAGCAGAAAGCTGCGCTCGTCGGCGAAATGACCGAGCTGGCCAAACGCCGCCACGCGATGCTCGCCGGCGCCGGCTTTACTGCGAACGAATCGGGCATGCAAAGCTGGCTCGGAAGCCCGGCGTCCAGCCCGTCCGCCGGACGGATGTGGAAGGCCCTGCTCTCGCTGGCGGAAAGCGCCAAGGAAAAAAACCGCGTGAATGGTTTGCTGATCAGCCAGTACATGGCGCGAAACCAGAACGCATTGAAGGTGCTGCAAGGCAGCCCCCAGGGCGGCGGCTTCTACGGTCCTGACGGGCAAGCCACCACCAGAAGCACGACCCGCAGCCTCGTCGTCGGCTAAGCCGCTGCAGTCACACTCCCGGG